>JBFGZM010000268.1:0-5464 GCA_041586815.1 Marinobacterium sp.
GCGCACCCCTACGAGGCGTCCGACTGCCCCCCCGCCGCCCTGACCCCAACCACCCTGGCCATAGGCCCGGAAGGCGGATTTATCCGCTACGAAGTGGAAAAACTGCAGCAGGCCGGGCTTGCTCCCGTTCATGTTGGCCGGCGCATTTTGCGCGTCGAGACCGCCGTTCCAGTCCTGCTGGCACGCCTCTTTCCGCCACTGTAACAGCCTTCCGGTAACGTCGCAGGCTGCCAGGCCCTGCAATTCCAGGCGATCAGAGTCCACGCCAAGTGAGAATAATACTCATCCCCCTTGACAGCACTGCCAATATTATTAAGAATTGTTCGCATTACCTTTTACACAACAATATCCGGACAAAGTGAGTTTCTGCATGAAAAGCTCCCGCACCCTGCTTGCTGCCGCCACCTTCAGCCTGGCGAGCGTTGCATCCATCGCCCAGGCCGCCAACGAAGTTAACATTTACTCCTACCGTCAGGCATTCCTGATTCAGCCGCTGCTGGAAGAGTTCAGCAAGGACACCGGCATTCAGGTCAACCTGGTGACCGCCGACAAAGGCCTGCTGGAGCGCCTGGAACATGAAGGCCGCAACTCTCCCGCCGACGTATTGCTGACAGCAGAGATCGGCCCGCTGTACGACGCCACCGAAAAAGGCCTGGTCAGCACCGTAGAAAGCGACGTACTGAACACAAGCATTCCGCAGCACTACCGTGACCCCGAGGGTCGCTGGTTCGGCCTGACCGCCCGTTCGCGCATCCTCTACACCTCCAAGGATCGCGTTGCGGACGGTGAAATCACCAGCTACGAAGACCTGGCGGACCCGAAATGGGAAGGCCGTATCTGTACCCGCAGCGGCAAGCACACATACAACCTGTCCCTGATTGCTTCCATGATCGCGCATCACGATGAAGCCTACGCCGAGCAGTGGCTCGAAGACCTCAAGGGCAACCTGGCACGCAAGCCCCAGGGTAACGACCGCGCTCAGGTCAAGGCCGTAAAGGAAGGTGTCTGCGATATTGCCCTGGGCAACAGCTACTACTTCGGCAAGATGCTGACCAACGAAGAGCAGCCGGAACAGAAAGAGTGGGCCCAGTCCGTCAACCTCGTTTTCCCGAACCAGGATGACCGCGGTGCGCACATGAACATTTCCGGCGCCGCGGTTACCCAGCATGCGCCGAACCGTGAAAACGCCGTCAAGCTGATCGAGTTCCTCGCTTCCGAGAAGGCACAGGAGATTTACGCCGACGTAAACTCCGAGTTCCCGGTCCGCCCCGGCACTCCGAACTCGGCGCTGATCGAAGAGCACATGAGCAACTTCAAGGGTGACGAAATCAGCCTGAACGAACTGGGCCCGCTGCGCGCCGTCGCCTCCCGCCTGGTGGACAAGGTCGGGTTTGACAACTGATCCGGCACCTGCAGCAGGACCACTCCCTGACGGGTGGCCCTGCTCGACATCACTGATCGAAAACGATAGTCTGCCCGGCTATCGTTTTTTGCCGTTTCAGGCCCAGGAAGCATATCAATGAATTCAGGCACCGCCACCCTGGCGCACAGCCCCGGCCACCAGCCCCGTCCGCGCCTCGCCGGATGGTACTCGGCAGCCTGGGGAGTTGCGCTGATGGTGGCCCTGCCGGTGCTCGCGGTGTTCTACCTGGCGCTCTTCCCCGACGAGAATATCTGGGCACACCTGGCCAGCACGGTACTGCCGGTCTATATCGTCACCACCGTGCAGCTGATTGCGGGCGTGGCGGTGCTGTCCATTCTCGCCGGTGTCGGCAGCGCCTGGCTGGTGACCATGTACAGCTTCCCCGGCAAGCGCCTGTTCGAGTGGGCGCTGCTGCTGCCCTTCGCGGTACCGGCCTACGTGATTGCCTACGTCTATACCGACCTGCTGGAATTCGCCGGCCCCGTTCAGGGCGCGCTGCGGGCACTGTTCGGCTGGCAAAGCGCCCGGGACTACTGGTTTCCCGAGATACGCAGCCTTGGGGGCGCCATCCTGATGCTGTCCCTGGTGCTCTACCCCTACATTTATTTGCTGACGCGCGCTGCCTTTCTGGAGCAATCCGTCAGCCTGCGCGACGCCAGTCGCCTGCTGGGCTGCAACGCCTGGCAAAGCTTCTATCGCGTGTCCCTGCCCATTGCGCGCCCGGCCATCGCCGTGGGCGTCTCCCTGGTGGCGATGGAAACCATCAATGACTTTGGCACCGTGGACTATTTTGCAGTCAAGAGCCTGACCGCCGGTATCTACGACACCTGGCTGAACATGTACAACCTCGGCGGTGCGGCACAGATCGCCAGCCTGATGCTCATATTCGTGGTCATGCTGATTACCCTGGAGCGCATGGCGCGGGCCCAGCAGCGCCAGTTCCACAGCCCGGATCGCTTCAGCGCACTCGAACCCACCCGGTTGCGGGGTGCTGCAGCCCTTGGCGCCAGCCTCTTCTGCCTGCTGCCGGTACTGTGCGGTTTTATCGTCCCCTTCTCACTGCTGAGCTGGTATGCCTCCAGCTATCTCGACCAGCTCTGGTCCGAGGACTTTCTCAGCTATGCCAGCCACAGTTTTACCCTGTCGCTCGGCGCCGCCGTGCTGTCGATCGTGCTTGCCGTGGTGCTGGCCTACGCCAAACGCCTGTACAGTGAAAAGCGAGCGCTGCTGTTTGCCGTGCGCTTTTCAAGCCTCGGCTATGCCATGCCGGGCGCCGTACTGGCACTGGGGGTGATCATTCCGCTGGCGGCGTTTGACAACGCCGTGGACGACTTCATGCGCCGCACCTTTGACCTGTCCACCGGCCTGCTGCTCAGCGGCACCACCTTCGCGATTATTCTGGCTTACGTGGTGCGCTTTCTGGCGGTCTCCAACGGTGCGGTGGACAGCTCGCTGAGCAAGGTGACCCCGTCCATGGACATGGCGGCCCGCTCGCTGGGACACAGCGCTTCCCAGACATTGCTGAAGGTACACCTGCCGCTGATTCGCGGCGGCCTGATGACAGCCCTGCTGGTGGTGTTTGTAGACTGCATGAAGGAACTGCCGGCGACACTGATCCTGCGTCCGTTCAACTACGATACGCTGGCGACCTTCGTGTATCAGTTTGCGTCCGACGAGATGCTGGAGCGCAGTGCGCTGGCGGCACTGCTGATTGTACTGGTGGGGGTACTGCCGGTCATCCTGCTGAGCCGCTCCATTACGGCTACCCGCCGGCAGAACAACGCCTGACAGCCAGAACTGCCCCCCAGAGAGCGACTAGCGGTCGAAAAAGGCGATCGGCCGGTGTACCGACACCTGCAGATGCACCTGCTCACCCACGCTATAGTCCATCCTCTCGCGCACCTCAGATTCAACCCGGCGTCCGTTCGGCAACTCCAGCGTATACAGGGTCATGCCACCCAGAAACTCCCGCGCCAGCACCCGAGCCAGTACCGTTCCCTCGGCCGCAGGACGAAGGTCGGCCGGGCGGATAAACAGCTGCACCGCACTGCCATCAGGAGAACAGAAGGGTTCTGCGAATTCCAGCAGGCCGAGCTCCGTCCGCACACGGGTCGCACCTTCGCAGACGCCATCGAACAGGCTGCCCTTGCCGACAAACCCCGCCACCAGCGGATTAACCGGCGCGTAATACAATGCCTCGGCGTGCCCCCACTGCTGCAGCTCGCCGGCCGCGAGAATGCCCAGCCGGTCGCTGATGGCAAAGGCCTCTTCCTGATCATGGGTTACAACAATGGCGGCGATATTCTGATGTTTCAGAATGTCGCGCACTTCCAGAGAGAGCTGCTTGCGCAACTCCGTATCCAGATTGGAGAAGGGTTCATCCATCAGCAACAGCTGTGGTCTTGGCGCCAGCGCCCGTGCCAGGGCGACACGCTGCTGCTGGCCACCCGACAGCTCATGGGGATAGCGCCGGGACAAGTCCGGCAACTGCACCAGCTCCAACACTTCGGCAACGACGCGCGCCTTTTCCGCCCGCGAGGCCGATATCAGACCAAAACTGATGTTTTCGAACACCGTCAGGTGCGGGAACAGCGCATAGTCCTGAAACACCATGCCCATCTGGCGCTTCTCCGGCTCCAGCACGTAGTCCGTCGTGGAGACGGGTACGCCATCGATGCGGATAGCTCCCGACTGCAACCGGGTGAACCCCGCCAGCGCCCGCAGAACCGTCGTTTTTCCGCAACCACTGGGCCCCAGCAGACAGGCGATCTCTCCGGCAGCCACCTCGAAAGACAGGTCCTTTACCACGACGTTGTCCTGATAGGCACAACTGACCGATTCGACTTCCAGCAACTGACTCATCTACATCCAACCTGGTTCCGATTACCGACTGGCCCGGGGCGCGCCGACATCGGGCAGCGCACCGCGGCATTCAAAATTTTGCCGGCAAATAATAAATGAAAACAATTCTCAATACAGCCTGATTTCGAGACCGGCCATGGCCAGGGCCGCAATTATCAGCAGCCAGAGCGTCAGTGCCCGTCCCACCAGGCGCTGCAGCGCGTCCATTTCCTCGGCGCCACGCTGGGCCAGACTGCCCGCCTGGTCACGACTGCCGGCATAGTCCCCGATAGCCCCGAGCCCAACCCGAAACAGCCACTGAATATCGTTGCGCCTGTGTGACAGACGCGACAACGCAACCCAGGCACCCGTACCGCTGCCCACCATGAAGAAACTGAACCCCAGCAAGCGCACCGGCAACCACTGGACCCAGTACGCCAGAGATGCAGGCCGAATGGTTTCAAGCTGCGGCTGCACCAGTACCGCCAGCAGGAGCCCCGGAACACCGGCGAGCCAGAACCAGAACAGGGGCACAAACAGCGTCAGCAGCAGCTGTTGCAGGTAACACTGGCAAATGCGGTAATGCAGCCGCTGTGGCCGTTCTGCATTTTCCTGCCCATGCTGGTGAGAGTGAAAGTGTATCTGCTCTGCAGCGTGGGCCGAGGCGGCTCCGTACTCGCCCTGCTCCCAGAGACCGGCATACTGACGCAACAGGTTGCCAGGCGTCGAGCGCCCCAGCCAGTAGCTCAACAGAGCCGTTTCGAGCAACAAGATCGGCACGCCATAGGCAAAATCCAGACTCAGCAACAGCAGTGCCTCAAGGCACAATGACAGAAACAGCCAGACGATCACCCTGTCCCGGGTAGAGCCTGCAGCTGGCTGGTAAGGCCGACTATGGGGCTGAAACAGCAACCGACTGACCAGCAGCGCCGCCGCCAGTGCAAGGAACTTCATTGCCGCGCCTCCGCCAGCTGCGCACGAAAACGGCGCCAGTCGAACGCAGGTCCCGGATCCGTTTTGCGCCCCGGCGCTATGTCACTATGGCCCGCGATACGCGCGTCGGTAATCTGCGGGAAACGCTGCTGCAGCACCTGTGTAACCTCCACCAGCGCGGCATACTGCGCATCGCTGTAGGGCTGATCATCGGTGCCCTCAAGCTCAATGCCGATGGAAAAATCGTTGCAGTTTTCTGTACCATCA
>JBFGZM010000269.1:0-5427 GCA_041586815.1 Marinobacterium sp.
AGACTACCACCGCACCCTGCTGGATGAGCATGCCGGACAGAACAAACAGGCCGCACAGGTACGCGACTCCTTTCAGCGCTGGCGCCGACTGGACCAGGAACTGAGCAACCTGACCGAACAGAGCGCCGAACAGGCGGCACGCGTCCAGTTGCTGAGCTACCAGACCGAGGAACTGGATCAGCTCGGCTTGCAAGACAACGAGCTCAGTGCACTGGAAGAGGAACAGAAAACGCTCAACAGCGCCGACGACATTCTGCACACCGGCCACCAGTTGCTTGAGCTGACCGCCGACGCCGAGCAGGCCAACTGCCTGAGCCTGCTGGCACATTGTGAACAACTGCTGCATTCACTGGATGTGCACTCACCCGCGCTACAGCAGGCCAGCGAAATGCTCAGCAGCGCCCAGATACAGATCGAGGAAGCCAGCCAGGAAATCCGCCACTACCTGGATCGGGTCGAAGCGAACCCGCAGCGCCAGCAGGAAGTTGAAGAGCGCCTCTCCACCATTTACGACATTGCACGCAAGCACCGCATCAAGCCCGAAGAGCTGGTGGATTTTCACGCCAGCCTGAAGCAGGAGCTCAACTCCCTGTGCCGTTCTGATGAAGAGCTGGACCTGCTCGCCCAGGCCGTCGCTGCAGCGCGGGACTCCTACAACAAGGCCGCTGCGCGCCTGAGTCGAAGCCGGCAAAAGGCCGCGCGCCAACTCGGCAAGGCCGTGGATGCCCAGCTGCACGAGCTGGGCATGAACGATGCCCATTTTGAAGTAAGCCTGAGTCCGCTGACGGAGGAGCGCCAGGGACCGCAGGGGCTGGAAGAAGTGGAATTTCTGATCAGCGCCAACCGCGGCCAGCCTGCTCGCCCGCTTGGCAAAGTCGCCTCAGGCGGCGAACTGTCCCGCATCAGCCTGGCCATTCAGGTCATCACCGCCCAGACCTCTGCCACACCGACGCTGATCTTCGATGAAGTCGACGTCGGAATCGGCGGCGCCATAGCCGAGGTCGTCGGCCGCATGCTGCGCCAGCTCGGCGAACGCGCCCAGATACTCTGCGTAACGCATCAACCACAGGTTGCGTCCCAGGGACACCAGCACCTGTTCGTCAGCAAGATTGCCGGCGACGTTCACACCCACACCCGCATCCGTAATCTGGACAGGAGCGACCGCGTGCAGGAAGTGGCGCGCATGCTGGGCGGAATCGATATCACCGAACGCTCCGTCGCCCATGCCCGGGAAATGCTGGGCTTAGGTTAGCAGCCTGCCCGGAGGTCCAGTAAACGCAAGAAAGCCGGTCAAAACCGGCTTTCTTCGTCATGCCATTGCATCACAAGGCGTTAGCGCTTTTCGCAACCGTCCTTGCACAGACCATACAAATACAGCGTGCGATCTGTCAGGCGAAAACCCAACTGGTCAGCGATCGCATTCTGGCGCTGCACCAGCTCGGGATCGGAAAACTCGCGCACCCTTCCGCAGCGCACGCAGACCACATGATCATGCTGCTGATCGCTGGCCAGTTCGAATACCGAATGCCCACCCTCAAAGTGATGACGCGATACAAGACCGGCGGTCTCGAACTGCGTCAGCACCCGGTAAACCGTTGCCAATCCAACATCTTCCCCTTGTTCGATCAACAACTTGTAAATGTCTTCAGCGCTAAAGTGATCTCCTTCACCGGCACGCTCCAGAATCTGGTAGATCTTGACCCTGGGCAGGGTGACTTTCAGTCCTGCCTTGCGCAGTTCCTGATTTTCAAGCGCCATAATCTTTCTCTATGCTGTTCACGATTTGGAATGTTAGACTCCATTATCTTTGTTTATGCACCATAGTGGAAGTTTAATGCAGATACGGAAATTTCTTATCGGCATCACCGCCAGCATTTTGATCGCCGGTTGTTCCGGGTTTCCTGGCGTACACAAGATTGATATCCCCCAGGGCAACGTCGTTACCCAGGAAATGGTCAATCAGCTTAAGCCGGGCATGACCCGCAACCAGGTGCGTTTTGTGATGGGCACCCCGCTGATTACCGATACCTTCAGCCCCGATCGCTGGGACTATATCTACAGCATGGAGAAGGGTGGAGAAGCCCGCACTCAGGAAGGCGTTTCCCTGTACTTCAGCGGCGACCAGCTCAGCCGTATCAGCGGCGACTACCGCCCCAGCAACGCACAGTAGCCACTCCCCCCTGCGGCAGTGACCACCCGTCACTGCCAGCACTTGCCGCTCTCGCTTCCCTGAAAATCCAGCGCCACTAGTCCTGCTCGGCAGCCTTCTGTGCTTTCATCTTGGCTGCCCGCTTGGCACGCGCTTCCTTCGGATCGGCAATCAGCGGTCGGTAAATTTCCACCCGATCACCATCGCGCATCACGTACTCCAGAGGGTTTCGAATCGCCTTGCCGAAAACGCCCATGGGCGCCCGATCGGGATCAATCTGCGGAAACAGTGCCACGATACCGGATTTGATAACCGCATCATGGGCCGTGCAGTCGTCTTCCACCTGCAGCGATATGATTTTCTGCTCATTGGGCAGCGCAAAAGCGACTTCGACTGTAATCATCTGCGTTCCATCCTCTACTTAGCCATATACGGTCAGCCATAGACCTTGTCAGCTCGGCTCACGAAAGCTTCAACCAGGGTCGTCGCCACCTGGTTGAACACCTTGGACATGGCCATGCCAGTGAGCCTGCCGCTGAAATCAAAACTCAGATCAAGATGCACCTTGCAGGCCTCCGCACTCAGCGGGGTGAAAGTCCAGACGCCACTGAGCGATGCAAAGGGCCCTTCCACCAGTTCAATGGTCATTTTCTCCGGACGTTCAAGCCGGTTACGGGTGGTAAAGCTGTATTTGAGCCCGGCCTTGGCCAGATGCAGCGTCGCCACCAGTTCGGTTTCCTCGCAGCGGATCAGATCGACAGATGCGCACCAGGGCAGAAATTGCGGGTAGGCTTCAACATCGTTGATCAGATCAAACATTTCCTCGGCGGTATGCAACACCAGCGCGCTGCGCTCGACACGGGTCATCGGATAAACGTCCTTCAAGCCAGTTTCTGATACAGATTAAGCGCGAATATAATTGCTACCGCAACCGGCGCCACGAACTTCAGCACGCCGTACCACAACCGGAAGTGGAGTCTGTTCTTCATCGCCAGCTCATCCATGATCGCAGAGCGCTGCATGAACCAGCCCACATAGATCGACAGGAACAGCCCGCCCAGCGGCAACATGATGTTGGCCGTCACGAAGTCGAGAAAGTCGAAGGTGGTCATGCCCAGCAACTTGAAGTCCGCCAGCACATTGAATGAGCCGAGACTCGCAATTCCCATCGCCCAGCCGGCAGCCCCGAGGATCAGACAAGCCGGAAGCCGTTCCAGCTTGAGCCGTTCAACCATCCAGGCCGTCGCCGGTTCCATCAATGAAATCGCCGATGTCCAGGCCGCAACCCCTACCAGCAAAAAGAACAGGAAACCAAACAGCTGACCACCGGGCATCTGGCCAAAGGCTACCGGCAGCGTAATAAACATCAGCCCCGGGCCTGCACTGGGGTCCAGTTCATTGGCGAATACGATCGGAAAGATTGCCATGCCCGCCGCCAGGGCAACCAGCGTATCAAGGAAGGCAATCGTCATCACGGTACCGCCGATTGAGGCCTTTTGTGGCATATAGGAGCCGTACGCCAGAATGGCCCCCATCCCCAGTGACAGCGTAAAGAACGAATGCCCCAGCGCGACCAGCACACTGTTCCAGGTCAGGTCTTGCGGAGCGAAATGAAACAGAAACTCCAGGCCTTCCCCAAAATGCCCTGTCGTCAAGGAGTACCCCAGCAGCAGCGTCAGCAAGGCAAAAAGCGCCGGCATCATGATACGCGTGGCACGCTCAAGGCCCTTGTTGACACCACCAACCACTACCAGCATTACCAGCACCACGAACACAGAATGCCAGAGCAGCATCAGTTTGGGGTCAGCCAGCAACAGGTCAAACTGCGCCGCAGCCTGATCCCGCCCCATATCGATGTAGTCGCCTCGCACCATGCCGGCGATATAGTTCAACACCCAGCCGGCCACCACCGAGTAAAAGCTGAAAATAAGGAAGCCCGCCAGCGCAGCCATCCAGCCGATGGCCTGCCAGCCACTCGACAGCCCGGACTCTCTGGCAGTATATTTCATCGAATTGATAGGGTTACAGCGTCCGCGGCGTCCGATCAGCGCTTCCCCCATCATGATGGGCACACCAACCAGAAGTATGCACACCAGGTACACCAGCACGAAGGCACCGCCCCCGTTCTCCCCGGTGATGTAGGGAAACTTCCAGATATTGCCCAAGCCGACGGCCGAGCCGGTCGCCGCCAGAATAAAGATCCAGCGGCTGGCCCAGGTACCTTGTGTCGAGTGCCGTTCTTGCATATTTTCCTCTGTACAAAACATCAATCAGCGCTTGTCAGTGAGCACGCGGCCGTGCACCAGAGCACCCAAGAGAGACTCGCAGTCGCCACTTCACAACGCAAAACGGGGCATTCTTCCTATTTTGCAGCACGCAGGCAACCGTTTTGCCCCGCTCCGGCTGTTTTTTTGCGTCCAGGAGCCTGGAAACACAACGCGCAGCTTTCCACCCCGACAGTGCATCGATATAATCGCCCACCATGGCAAACAAGAAACCCAAGAACAGCAGCTCGACAATCTGTCTCAACAAGAAGGCGCGGCACGAATACAGCATCGAAGAAAAGTTCGAAGCTGGGGTCGTCCTTACCGGTTGGGAAGTCAAGAGTCTGCGCGACGGCCGCGCTCAACTGGTCGATTCCTACGTCATCCTCAAGAACGATGAGGCCTGGCTCGTGGGTGCTCACTTCACACCGCTGATCAGCGCCTGCACCCATGTCGTGGCAGACCCTCGGCGTGACCGCAAACTGCTCTTGCACCGGCGCCAGATCGACAAACTGCTGGTAGCTACCCAGGCCAAGGGCCACACCTGCGTGGCGCTCGCCATGTATTGGAAAGGCGGCCGGGTCAAGTGCGAAATTGCCCTTGTGAAGGGCAAGAAACTGCACGACAAGCGTGCTGCAGAGAAAGACCGCGAAGGCGAACGCGAAAAACAGCGCGCCCTGGCTACTCGCTGACCAACCTGCGCGGCCATGCCGGTGCCTGAAGGCGCCGGCACACATCCGTTATTCACACATCTATCCTCGCAAAGCCTGCAAAAAGATACCACTCACGCGACAAAAACCGTATACTGGGCGCATCTACGGGGGTGACTTGGCTTCGACGCTGATTACGAACCCTTGGGTGCATGTCGAGTTCGTAGTGAATCTCGTAAATCCGTCACTACACAGTTATAGTTGCTAACGACGATAACTACGCTCTAGCAGCTTAAGGCCGCTAGCGCCGCTCTCTAAGGTGTCTGTAACTCAGAGGTTTTGCGGTGTCATTGGAGACAGAATC
>JBFGZM010000270.1:0-5418 GCA_041586815.1 Marinobacterium sp.
GAAGGGTTACATTCAACCCTCATTCAGGAACCGTGGGAGAGAATTTGGGCTATTTTTATAGACTGACCACCCACAACAGGCACAAGGAAATCTTACTATGAAAAAGTTTGCCCTCTCCGCCGGTGTCGCTCTGGCTATGACTTTGTCTGCCGTTGCCCAGGCACACCCGACCAACCAAGGCTACGTTGAAGACTCGTCCGCCACTATCTGGCGCAACAGCTTTGGCGAATGCTGGCACACCGGCTTCTTCACCGAAGCAGACGCCACCGTTGAAGGCTGTGACGGCTACCAGGCCATGGCCAAAGCAGAAGAGCCCGCTCCGGCCCCCGCTCCTGCCCAGCCGATGATGGTCAGCGCTGACAAGAAATTCAGCCTGTTCTTCGACTTCGACAGCGCCAAGGTTGAAGAAGACATCAGCGCCATCGTCAACCACATTGGCTCCATGTCCAGGCTGGACAACGTAGATCTGGTCGGTAACGCCGACTTCATCGGCAACGCCGATTACAACCAGCGCCTGGGTCAGCGTCGCGCTGAAGCCGTTGCCTCCGAACTGCGCTCTGCCGGCGTCGACGGTAGCAAGATCAGCGTCAGCTCCCTGGGTGAATCCGCACCTGTCGCCAGCTGCTCTGGCCGCGGCGCCGCCCTGATCGCCTGCCTGCGCGCAGACCGTCGTGTAGACGTGCAGATCACCGGCGAAAAGAAAGACAACATGTAATCTTTCTTTGACGCGAAGAAAAGCCGGCTGATGCCGGCTTTTTTGTGCCTGTCTTTCAAGACCTGCGCCCTCAGGACCTATACCCCCCTGTAAAACCCTACTCTTGTGCATAACGGCCATGGATGGTCAGAATGCACTTTTTGCCGGGAGCAAAAAATGCCCATGCACTCGCGGGCTACATACATCCCTGTATATAAAAACGGCAGCCCCAGGGCTGCCGTTTTTAGTGTCGAGCGAGATAAATCAGTTTAACCAACCCAGACCCGGGCATTGCGGAACATCCGCATCCAGGCGCCATCCTCATCCCAGGCATCCGGCGCCCAGGAGTTCTGTACCGCCCGGAATACGCGCTCCGGGTGTGGCATCATGATGGTAACGCGGCCGTCTGCCGTGGTAACACCGCTGATGCCTGCCGGCGAGCCATTGGGATTGGCCGGATACTGCTCGGTCACATGCCCGTAGTTATCCACATAGCGCAGTGCTATATCCCCCGCACCCTGCAAACCGATCAAGTGAGCCTCATCCCGGAATTCCGCGCGGCCTTCACCGTGAGCTATGGCGATCGGCATCCGCGACCCCTGCATGCCCTGCAGCAGAATAGACGCACTCTGCTGCACTTCCACCATGGCAACACGGGCCTCAAACTGCTCGGACATGTTGCGCACGAAGTGCGGCCAGAGCCCTGCGCCCGGAATCAGCTCATGCAGGTTGGACAGCATCTGACAGCCGTTGCAGATACCCAGCGCAAACGTATCCGCACGATTGAAATAGGCCTCGAACTGCTCCCGTGCGACACCGTTGAACAGTATCGACTTGGCCCAGCCTTCACCGGCGCCCAGGACATCCCCGTAGGAAAAGCCGCCACAGGCCACCAGCCCCTTGAACTCATTCAGCGTGCGACGGCCGGAAATGATGTCACTCATGTGGACATCGACCGCGGCAAAGCCGGCCTTGTCGAAGGCCGCCGCCATTTCGACCTGCCCATTGACACCCTGCTCACGCAGCACCGCAATGCGCGGACGCACACCGGTATTGATGAACGGCGCCGCGACATCATCATTCTGATCAAAAGTCAGTTCGGCATGCAGACCAGGATCAGCCGCATCCAGCAGGGAGTCAAATTCCTGCTGCGCACACTCGGAATTGTCGCGCAGCGCCTGAATACGGTAGGAGGTCTCGGACCAGACACGCTGCAGCTCAATGCGCGACGCACTGTAGACTTCCTCGTCATCAAAGTGGATGCACAGCTGATCATCCTGGTTCAGGGAACCGATAACCTTGGCCACCTCTCCCAGACCCGCGGCATTGAGCTCGGTCAGAACCTTTTCGGTATCCTCCCGGGAAATCTGAATCACGGCGCCCAGCTCTTCGGCAAACAGCGCTGCCGCGATTTCGGACTCGTCCGCCGCGAGCAGATCCAGGTTCAAATCCACACCGGTATGACCGGCAAAGGCCATTTCAGCCACGGTCGCCAGCAAACCGCCGTCGGCCCGGTCATGGTAGGCCAGCAGCAGCCCCTGCTCGTTCAGTTCCTGAATGGCCGCGAAAAACGCCGCCAGCAGGTCCGCATCATCCACATCCGGTACGGACTGGCCGACCTGGTTATACACCTGTGCCAGGGCAGAGAGTCCCAGACGGTTCTGACCACTACCCAGATCCAGCAGGATCAGGTCGGTTTCACCCTTGTCGGTACGCAGCTGTGGCGTCAGTGTCTTGCGTGCATCCAGCACCGGCGCAAAGCCGGAAATAATCAGCGACAGCGGCGCCGTGACGCTCTTCTGCTCGCCATTCTCCTCCCATACAGTGCGCATGGACATGGAGTCCTTGCCCACCGGCACGGTAATTCCCAGCTGCGGACACAGCTCCATGCCAACGGCACGTACGGTGTCATACAGCTTTTCATCTTCGCCCGGATGACCGGCAGCACACATCCAGTTGGCTGACAGGCGCACGTCACCGATCTGGCCAATGCGCGCCGCCGCCAGGTTGGTCAGTGTCTCGCCGATTGCCATGCGACCGGAGGCAGGGCCATCCACCAGCGCCAGCGGCGTACGCTCGCCCAGCGCCATGGCTTCACCGGCGCAGGTATCGTAGGCGGCCGTGGTCACGGCGCAATCCGCCACCGGCACCTGCCAGGGGCCGACCATCTGGTCACGGGCGACCTGACCGGTAATGGAGCGGTCACCAATGGTGATCAGGAAGGATTTGGAGCCCACCGCCGGCAGACGCAGCACACGTTCAACCGCATCACCCAGTTCGATATCCGCACTGGAGAATTCCGCCACCTCGTAGCTGATGCGCTGCACGCTGCGGTGCATCTTCGGCGGCTTGCCGAACAGTATGCTCATCGGCAGATCGACCGGCTTGTTGTCAAAGTGGGTATCACCCAGTGTCAGGTGATGCTCTTCGGTTGCCTCACCAACAACCGCGTAAGGGCAACGCTCGCGCTGACAGATCGCTTCAAAACGCGCCATGTCTTCCGGCTGCACCGCCAGCACATAACGCTCCTGGGCTTCGTTGCACCAGATTGCCAGCGGCGTCATGCCCGGCTCATCACTGTTGATGTTACGCAGGCCGAAATCACCACCGCGACCGCCGTCTTTCACCAGCTCCGGGAAGGCGTTGGACAGGCCGCCGGCACCAACGTCGTGGATAAAGGCAATGGGGTTGGTATCACCCAGCTGCCAGCACTGGTCGATGACTTCCTGACAACGGCGCTCCAGCTCGGGGTTGCCGCGTTGCACCGAAGCAAAATCCAGATCTTCCGAGGAGGTACCGGAGGACATGGACGATGCCGCACCGCCACCCAGACCGATCTGCATCGCAGGGCCACCCAGGCACACCAGCCTGGCGCCGGTCTGGATCTCGCCCTTCTCGACATGATCTGCACGGATGTTACCCAGGCCGCCCGCCAGCATGATGGGCTTGTGGTAACCGCGCACTTCCTCGCCCGCGGCACCATTGACGCGCTGCTCGAAGGTACGGAAGTAACCGGTGAGCGCCGGGCGCCCGAATTCGTTATTGAACGCCGCCCCGCCAATAGGACCTTCCAGCATGATATCCAGTGCCGAGACAATGCGGTCGGGCTTGCCATACTGGGATTCCCAGGGCTGTACAAAGCCAGGGATATTCAGATCCGAAACGCTAAAGCCAGTCAGGCCCGCCTTGGGCTTGCCGCCACGCCCTGTCGCGCCCTCATCACGGATCTCGCCGCCAGAGCCCGTCGCCGCACCAGGATGGGGCGCGATTGCTGTGGGATGGTTATGAGTTTCTACCTTGATCAGGATGTGGATATCTTCCTGGTTGGCGCTGTACTCACGGGTGTCAGGATCGGGATAGAAGCGGCCAGCCTTGCTGCCAACCACCACCGCCGCGTTGTCCTTGTAGGCCGACAGCACGTTCTCACCACCCAGTTCATGGGTGTTGCGGATCATCGCAAACAGGGAGCGATCCTGCTCTTCGCCGTCGATATCCCAGGACGCATTGAAAATCTTGTGACGACAGTGCTCGGAGTTCGCCTGGGCAAACATCATCAGCTCGACGTCGGTCGGGTTGCGATCCAGACCGGTAAAGCTCTCCACCAGGTAGTCGATCTCGTCATCGGCTAGCGCCAGACCCAGACTGCTGTTGGCCTGCACCAGGGCGTCGCGCCCGCCACCGAGAATGTCGATGCGGCTCAGCGCCTGGGGCACATCTTCAACAAACAGCTGACCGGCATCATCCAGCGACTCCAGCACAGCTTCCACCATGCGATCGTGCAGCTCGGCACGAATCAGCGCGCGATCAGCTTGATCCAGCGGCCTGGATGACTGAATATAGTACGCTACACCACGCTCCAGCCGCTTGACGCCGGAGAGGCCACAGTTGCGGGCAATATCGGTCGCCTTGGAGGACCAGGGAGAAATCGTGCCGGGGCGCGGAACCACCAGCACCAGTTCGCCCGCAGGCTCACCGGATTCAGCCTTGGGGCCATAACGCAGGATACGATCCAGCACATCACGCTGAGAGTCCGCCAGGTCCTGCTTGAGGTCGGCAAAGTGGATGAACTCGCCGTAGAGCGCCGTGATAGCCGCAACTTTGGATTGCAGGGCTGACAGCAGCTTTTCGTGACGGAATGCAGAAAGAGCGGGCGCTCCACGCAGTACGAGCATGTCGTTTTCGAGCCTCTTTGAAGTATGCCTGGACGAACAGGGATTACAGAAAAAACAGGCTGTGAATTTTACCGAAACCGCCCTACGGATACCAGAAAAGCCCGAACTATGTTGCTAAACCTTCATCGCCGCAAAGATGCCCTCATCCTGCTCAGCCTGCTGGTTTTGCTGAGTTTTCCGGCACTTGTGAGCTATAACAGCCTCACCCGGCTGGAAGTGATCCAGGAGCGCGGCGTACTGCGCCTTGCCACCCGCAACACCCCAAGCGACTATTTTCTCGACAAGGGCGAGCCATCAGGCTTCGAATATGAGCTTGCCCAGGCCTTCGCCAACGACCTGGGGGTACGCCTGGAATTGCAGATTCCAGACACGCTCTCCGACATGATGCGACAGGTGCGCGAACGTAGCGCTCACCTCGCCGCTGCCGGCCTCACGGTGACACCCGAGCGCCTGGATGAGTTCAGTTTTGCCGAGCCCTATATGGAGAGCGCAGCCAACCTGATCTATCGCGTCACCCAGGGCAAGCCGGCGCCCAAATCCATCAGGGATCTC
>JBFGZM010000271.1:0-5382 GCA_041586815.1 Marinobacterium sp.
AGAAGCCTGCACACGCTTTACGGCGAAAGCCATGTACTGCATGGCGTGTCCTTCGATATCAAGAAGGGCCAGGCTGTCAGTTTGATGGGGCGTAACGGCATGGGCAAAACCACCACGCTCAAGTCCATCCTGGGTGTACTGACGCCCCGCAGCGGCCAGGTACGCTTCCAGCAGCAGGATCTTGATGGCCTGCCCACCTGGCAGCGCATGCGCCGCGATATCGCCTACGTGCCCGAAGGCCGGGGGATGTTCCATAATCTGACGGTAAAGGAACACCTGCTGATGGCGGCGAGGCCGAATCAGCGCCGCGAAGTGCTGTGGGATTACGACCGTGTGCTGGCCACCTTTCCGCGGTTGCAGGAGCGCCTGACGAACCTTGGCACACAGCTATCGGGCGGCGAACAGCAGATGCTGGCCATCGGCCGCGCACTGATGACCAACCCGGACCTGCTGATCCTGGATGAAGCCACCGAAGGCCTGGCGCCGCTGATCCGCAAGGAAATCTGGGATGTGATCCGCACCATCAAGGCCAGCGGTGTCTCGACCCTGATTGTGGACAAGAACATCCAGGTGCTGGAAAAAATCTGCGACCATCACATCGTGCTGGTAAAAGGCCGGGTGGTATTCGAGGGCGACAGCCAGCAGCTGCTGGCTCAGCGTGACGTCGTGGAATCCCACCTGGGGGTATAGTACCCAGGCCATGCCGCCTGTCATTGACGGCGGCATGGCGGGCGTTGCAGACTCGCGGCTCTGGAGCAAACAGCAGCAACATGCAGGGGCTTGCCGTTTAGACAACAACAGGACGAGGGCAATCATGACGCCAGCCAAGACAACCGCTGCAAGCGTAACGGAAACAAGCCGCCAGGGTATCGGCTCGCTGGAAATCGGTCTGCGGGTACTGAACGAAATCGCCCGCTCACCCACCCCCCTGAGCCTGAAAGACCTGTCCGTGCGGCTCGATCTGTCCTCCAGCCGACTGCACAAGTACCTCATCAGCCTGGCGCGCATGCAGTACATCGTGCAGGGCCAGAATGCCCGCTACAGCCTGGCCACTGCCAGCCTCAATCTGGGCATGGCGGCGCTGAAACGCATCGACCCCATGCCGATTACCTTCGATGCCGCTGCCCGCCTGCACCAGGCCACGGATCGCACCGTGTCGGTGGCCATCTGGAATGGAAAAATGCCGCTGATCGTCAACTGGCTCGATTCCAGCCAGGTGCTGGCGGTCAATATCCGTCTGGGCAGCGAGCTGTCGCCGTTCTTCTCCGCCGCCGGCCGGCTGTTTCTGGCCCATCTGCCGACCGAGCGCCAGCGCAGCATCATCGATGACTTTTACCAGGCTCCCAACGCCCTGCCCCGCTACCAGGGAAAACAGCTGAACAAGGAAGATTTTTACGCGCTGATCAAGGCAACGCGGGAGAACGCTTTGGCCTGTTTCTACGGTGACTTCCTGCCGGATATCAACGTTATCAGCAGCCCGGTGTTCAATTTGGGAGGCCAGATACAGGCCGTGATCAGCCTGATGGGCATGGCCAGCGATACGGATGTACGCCCCGGCCAGCGCTACGAACGCCTGCTGAGCGCCACCACGCGCGGCACCACCAAGCTGATTTGCGGTACGGCGGTGTAAAGGAGAAGCAGGGACAAGGAAAAAGGAGCAAGGGGAAAGGAAAAAGGGAAAGCTGAGAGCTGAGAGCTGAGAGCTGAGAGCTGAGAGCTGAGAGCTGAGAGCTGAGATGATAACTGTGCCAAAACGGCGTCGGGCATCAAAATTTTCAGCTAAACGAAAAACGGGGAATACCTGGCATAAAGCCAGACATTCCCCGTTATTTCAATTACTTATGAGACTTATCTAAAGTAATTAAAAGTAATTTTACTTCCCTGCGATCAGACGCGTTCAACCGCTACGGCAGTGCTTTCACTGTTGTAGATGGTTTCATCCAGTTCGTTCTCGCTCTTGCCAACCAGTACCGATACGGCCAGGTCACCACAAACGTTCACGCTGGTGCGTGCCATATCCAGGATACGGTCGATACCGGCGATAATGGCCAGACCTTCCATCGGCAGACCAACGGTCGTGAGTACCAGAGACAGCATGATCAGGCCCGCGCCCGGTACACCGGCGGTGCCGATGGAAGCCAGGGTGGATGTCATGATGATCAGCAGGTAATCGGAGAATGCCAGATCAATACCAAACGCCTGGGCGATAAAGAGCGCACAGACACCCTGGTACAGGGCCGTGCCGTCCATGTTGATGGTCGCCCCCAGCGGCAGTACAAAGCTGGAAATTCCACGGGAAACACCCAGCTCCTCACGCGCCGCCTTGATGGTAGCAGGCAGGGTACCGGAGCTGCTGGTGGTGGTGAATGCAACGGCGGCCGGGTTAAGCAGACCCTTGAGGTAGCGCACCGGGTTCAGGCGGCCCAGTACACTGATCAGGCCGGTGTAGAACACCAGTACATGAATGATGCAGCCGATATAGACCACGGCAATGACCTTGATCAGCGGCAACAGAATCTCGATACCGTATTTGCCGGCAACCCAGGCCATAAGACCAAAGACACCGTAGGGCGCAAGCTTCATCACCAGCTCAGTCAGCTTGTACATGCCTTCTGCCAGGCTTTCGAACAGCTGTACAGCCGGCTTGGCTTTCTCGCCGCTGAGGTTCAGCGCGATACCCAGGCCCAGTGCGAAAACGATGATCTGCAGGATATTACCGGCAGCCAGCGCACTCACGGGGTTCGTCGGGATCATGGCCAGCAGAGTCTGCACCAGTGTCGGCGCTTCCTTGGCAACAGCCGCCGCATCGGACGCGATCATGTTGATGCCGGCACCGGGCGTGAAGAGAGCACCCATGCCAAGGCCGATGGTGATCGCGACAGCCGTGGTGCCCATATAGAGCACCAGGGATTTAAGACCGATACGGCCAAGCTTGCGCGTATCCTGCATCGAGGTGACACCCACCACCAGGGAGCAGAACACCAGGGGTACGATCAGCATCTTGATCGCGTTGATAAACAGGGTGCCAATAGGTTTGAGAATCTCGGCATCAGGGCCCAGAAACACACCCGTAATCATCCCCAGCGCCATACCGACAAGGATTTTCTTCCACAGTGCCAGTGAGCTCCAGAGGCCCTGGCGGCCCTGTTCAATGGTTGCCTGTTCCATTTAGTGACTCCGTTATCTTATGTCGTTGTTTTAATTGACCCTTACGGGTTCAAGCGATCTTCGCTGCTTTGACGGTCTGACGCCGACGTTGCGGGCGAATCATGTTGGCGGGCTTGAGCACTTCGTTCAGCTCTTCCTCGCTCATCAGTTCTTCTTCACGGATCAGCTCCAGCACACCACGCCCGGTTTCCAGTGCGTTCTTGGCGATGCGGGTGGAGTTTTCGTAACCGATGTAGGGCACCACGGCGGTGATAACGCCGATGCTCTGGTCGACCAGTTCCTGGCAACGGTCGCGGTTGGCGGTAATGCCCCGCACGCAGCGGTTGCGGAACATGTCCATTGCCTGGGACAGCATGCGGATGGATTCCAGCACGTTGTAGGCAATCAGCGGTTCCATGGCATTGAGCTGCAATTGCCCTGCCTCGGCCGCCATGGTGATGGCGATATCATTACCGATCACTTGGTAGGCGACCTGGTTCACCGCTTCCGGGATCACCGGATTGATCTTGCCGGGCATGATGGAACTGCCAGGCTGCTGTGCCGGCAGATTGATTTCGTTCAGGCCACAACGCGGCCCCATGCTCAGCATCCGCAGGTCGTTGGCAATCTTGGAAAGCTTTACGGCCAGGCGCTTGAGCATGCCGGAGAACAGTACGAAGGCGCCCATGTCGGAACTGGCTTCCACCAGGTCCCTGGCACGCTTGAACTCGAAACCGCTGAGCTGGGACAGATGCCCCACCGCCAGGCGCGCGTATTCGGGATCAGTATTGATGCCGGTGCCGATGGCAGTACCGCCCAGATTCACTTCCTTGAGCAGTTCAGAAAGGCCGTCGATGCGCTGGATATCTTCGCCCAGTGTACTGGCGAAAGACTGGAATTCCTGGCCCAGGGTCATGGGCACAGCGTCCTGCAGCTGGGTACGGCCCATCTTGATGATGTCCGCAAACTCTTCACCCTTGGCCGCAAAGGCATCACGCAGGGAAGCCAGGGACTTGACCAGATCACCGTGGCGCAACAGGATCGCCAGACGTACCGCCGTGGGGTAGGCATCGTTGGTGGACTGCGACATGTTGACGTCGTTGTTGGGGTGCAGGTGGCTGTACTCACCGCGCTCATGGCCCAGGTATTCAAGACCGATGTTCGCCATGACTTCGTTGGCATTCATGTTGGTCGAGGTGCCAGCGCCGCCCTGAATCATGTCGATGATGAACTGATCATGGTGCTGGCCAGCCAGCAGTGCCTTGCCCGCTGCCAGGATGGCGTCCGTCTTGGTATCGTCCAGCAACTCAAGCTGATTGTTGGTCTTGGCACAGGCCATCTTGACCAGCGCCAGCGCCTTGATCAGCTGCGGGAAGAGACTAAGCTTGATGCCGCTCAGGTCAAAGTTTTCCTGGGCACGCTGTGTCTGGATACCGTAATAGGCGGCCTGTGGGACCCAGGCTTCGCCAAGCAGATCCTTTTCCCGCCGCCGGTTATTCAACTGTTGCGCCGATTCGTGCTGACCCATCGAGTTCATCTCATACTGTGTGTGGTTGTATCCGTTATGGCGGCCAGCCTTGGGAGTGGGGCCTGCGATAGCGCGATCTCTACACAGTAGATAGCAATGACGATGCCAGTTTTTTAAGAAACTTATATGTTGTTGTTATTAAATAATTTTCTAGTTTTACGGCGCCCAACCCACACAGCAGAAGGGGTATAACCAAAGCTATACAAGTCGCCGCTATATCGAAAAA
This sequence comes from Marinobacterium sp., assembly GCA_041586815.1. GTDB lineage: Bacteria > Pseudomonadota > Gammaproteobacteria > Pseudomonadales > Balneatricaceae > Marinobacterium_A. The sequence continues at coordinate 4,902 of JBFGZM010000271.1, forward strand.
TATTGTTTAATATCAGTCAGTTAACAAACTATTCCAGAATTATAACTATAACCCTGGTTATAGGGGTTGAATGCAGGGGGCATGGCCCCCCTGGCGAGAGTTATTCCGGCTGGGACTTTTTAAGCCGCTTGCTGAGCGCCGGCTGGGAGATACCCAGCAAACGCGACGCCAGCGACTGGTTACCCTGGGCCCGCTGCATGGCCTCGGCCACCAGCAGATCGGCGGCTTCGTGCAGTGTGGGCAAAGGCTGATCCGGTGCGAACAGTGGCCCGGTGCAGGGCTGCTCGGGTTCCGGCATCACCGCGCCCTGCCCTGTGGCACGGCGGAAAACATCCATCGACAGAACGCCGGCGCGGTGCTGGCTGAGAGCATCGAAGCACAGGGAGCGCAGCTCGCGCACATTGCCGGGAAAGGCATAGTTTTGCAGCAGCACCGGCAGTTCGCGCGGAAAACTCGGCTTGCTGCGCCCGAGCTCCTCCGC
>JBFGZM010000272.1:0-5373 GCA_041586815.1 Marinobacterium sp.
CACTTGGCCGAGGGCGAGCAGTCCGTGGGGGCGCTCTGCCAGGCTCTTGGCATGAAGCCACCTGCGATGTCACAGCAACTTTCGATCCTTCGCCGTGAAGGGGTTCTGAGCCGGCGCCGGGACGGACAGACCATCTACTACTCCATTGCCGACCAGGATGTCAGGACCATCATGGCGTTTCTCTATGCAACCTTCTGCCAGACCCCGCAGACGGAAAACGAAAAGGAGGTGTGAGCCATGCATGACTATCTGAGTGCTGCTCTTGGTGGCGCCCTGATTGGCATTGCCGGCCTGTTCGTCATGATGGTTCAGGGCAAAATCATGGGCATCAGCGGTATCCTTAGCCGGCTGCTGCCCCCGGCTGACGACGACTGGGCCTGGCGTGCGCTGTTCGCTACCGGCGTGATCGTCACACCGATCGCCTGGTGGGGCCTGTCCGGCAGTTCACCGACGATCGAGATCACTGCCGGCGCTCCCCTGCTTGCGCTCGCAGGTGGCATTGTTGGTGTTGGCACGGTGATCGGAAATGGCTGCACCTCCGGGCACGGTGTGTGCGGAGTATCGCGGCTTTCGCCACGCTCTCTGGTAGCAACCGGACTCTTCATGACGAGCGCTATCGTCACCGTGGCCGCCAAGACACATCTCTGGGGAGGCTAGATAGTGAGACACCTGCTCATCTTCGTCGCCGGCGTGCTGTTCAGTGCCGGCCTGATGATATCCGGCATGATTAACCCTGCAAAGGTGATCGGCTTTCTCGACATCTTCGGCAACTGGGACCCGTCTCTCGCGTTCGTGATGGGTGGTGCGGTCTGCATCTATGCCCTGGGGTTGCGCTTTGTTCTGAAGCGCCCGAAGCCGCTTTATGCCGACCGCTTTTCCCTGCCCACGCGGGCCGATATCGATAAAGAACTTGTTGGCGGCGCGATTCTCTTTGGGTTTGGCTGGGGTCTGGCCGGCTTCTGCCCGGGGCCTGCGATTGCGGCTTTGGGTGTTGCCCCCGGTCAGGCGCTGATTTTCGTCGCTACCATGCTGGCGGGCATGTATGTCGCCCGCCTGGTGCTGCGCCATCAGGCATCCGGCGCCCGCTCCGCTGCCAGCCCTGACTCAAGAAAATGAGGTGGTCATGCCAAAACCTGAAATAGTTTCTGTGTTTGATGACGCTACCAGCAATGTCAGCCATATCGTCATCGATCCCGACACCCGGGCATGCGCGATCATCGATCCGCTACTGGATTATGATGCCGTCTCCGGCCGTACTGCGACGACCACCGCCGACAAGCTCATTGCCCTGGTCACGGCACAAGGCCTGACAACGCAGTGGATTATCGACACCCATGTTCATGCTGACCATCTCTCCGCCGCGCACTATCTCAAGACAAAGGTCGGCGGACGCACGGGCATCGGCGAGCATATCACCGAGGTGCAGCGGATATTCGGCCAGCTCTTCAATGCTGAAGCGGCCTTTCGCGCCGACGGCAGCCAGTTTGACCACCTTTTCAAGGATGGTGACGCTTACAGGGTCGGGAGCATCGAGGCGACCGCCATCCACACGCCGGGTCATACACCGGCCTGCATGTCCCATGTCATCGGTGATGCGGTATTTGTTGGCGACACCCTGTTCATGCCAGATTACGGCACGGCAAGGGCCGATTTTCCCGGTGGCAACGCCCGCGAGCTGTACCGGTCCATCCATAGAATTTTCGCACTCCCGCACGACACCCGTATCTTTCTTAACCATGATTACCTGCCCGAAGGCCGAACAGACTATCGCTGGGAAACCACCGTAGGCGAAGAAAAGCGCGACAACATTCATGTCCATGAAGGCATCAGTGAAGAGGCGTTCGTAACGATGCGCCAGGCCCGTGACAAGACCCTGCCGATGCCCAGATTAATGGTGCCGTCGGTGCAGGTGAATATGCGCGCAGGCAACCTGCCGCCGCCTGAAAACAACGGTCTGAGCTATATAAAAGTGCCGATCAATGTACTGTAAGTCTGAGGCTGTTGATAATTGGGCATATACCCAGCCTTGCGGGACGTCCTCCCACAGCAGGCTGCTGGCGCTACCTCCCGAGGGTCCAGAGATCCTGCCAAAAGCGCCTGGGGAGGCGTTTGACATTGAATGGTGCGAGTTCTGATATGGACATGATTCGACTACGGATTGAACAACAGGTCATGGGCGTGACCGGACTGGCACTGAGTGGCATCGACTACGAGAACCCTGCGGGAGATCCCGGCCTGTTCGGCCCCGACAGCCTTTGCTGGCGGGTGCATGGTGATTTTCCTTCGATGCTCTGTGGTGGCATCAGCGCACTCATGCTGCAGATGATGCACCCGCTGGCGCTGGCCGGTGTCTGGGATCACTCCACGTTTCGCGACGATATGCTTGGGCGACTGCGGCGCACCAGTCAGTTTATTGCCGGTACTACCTTTGCGCCCACAGCCGATGCCCGGCGCCTTATTGACCGTGTGCGGCAGATTCACGCAGGGGTTCAGGGCACAGCCCCCGACGGGCGCCCCTATGCAGCGGACGATCCGGATTTGCTGGTATGGGTCCATGTGGCCGAAGTTCAGGGTTTTCTCGCCGCCTATCTGCGCTACTGCAACCCCGACCTGAGCGAAGCCTCCCAGGATCGATACTATGACGAGGTCGCCCGCATAGCGATCGCCCTGGGGGCCCCGGATAGCGAAATACCCCGTTCTCGCGCTGCGGTGGCAGCCTACCTGGAACGGATGCGCCCACAGCTGGTGTATGACAAGCGCACCGCCGAGGTTTTCTCGCTGCTGGTCAAGGCTCCCTCCCCTAATCGCTTTACCCGGCCGGTCGGGCGCCTGATGACCCAGGCGGGCATCGAGCTATTGCCGGGTTGGGCACAAGAACTGGCTGGACTGCATCAGGGTGCCGGGCGACAGCGCCTGACCCGCTTTGGCATGCGCAACCTGGCAGCAGGGCTCCGATGGTCGATTCGCAATGGCGCCTCCCATCGTGCTCACCGACGCCTTGGGCTTGGCAAGCCTTGCCAGACACGCTGACAAGCCAGTGGAATCCACCTCTACCAGGGCCTGTCTGGTATCACTTAGTCAACTCGGGCGTGCGCATGCACTCTGCCTCGCGTCAGCGAATAGTAGCCTGCGACCAGGGCATAGAGGCATGAAAGGCCCACGGCCAAGCGAGTGACCCAGATCAGGGCGGGATACTGCTCAGGGGTAATCTCGGCGTTTCCCAGCAGCCACGAAAACAGCATCATTACCACGGCCATGCCGGCCATGTTGCCCAGGGTGCGGGACAGGTTCAGCAGTGCAGTGGCAATGCTGAGACGATCCGCCCGCACTGCTCCTATGGCGGCATTGTTGTTGGGTGATGAGAACAGACCAAAGCCGATGCCCAGCATTGTCAGTGCGGCAATAATCAATGCCACCGGGGTGTCCATATCAAGCCATAGCAGCACGCCAAAACCGAGGCTGTAACACAGGCATCCGAGGGTGGCGATGATGCGTGGCTCGTAGCGGTCCGACAGTCGGCCGGCAATCGGCGCCAATACGACCATCACCCCTGTTTGAATCAGGATCAGTTGCCCCGCAACGCTGGGCGACATCTGGTGGATATACTGCAGATACAGGCTCAGCAGAAAGATAATGGGAAAGTTGGCGCCGTACATCAAGAAACTGGCGGTGATCGAGCGGAAGAAGACCCGGTTTTCGCGCAGCACGCGCAGCCGCACCAGAGGATACGCGGACCTTTCCTGCTGTTTCACGAACCAAAGCAGCAGTAGTGCACCTAGCCCGATCCAGCCAAAATGGGCAGGGTCGGGCAGCCCGGACACGCCGATAAAGACAGCGCTAAGCCAGGCCGCGAAGATCAGACTGCCCCGCCAGTCCAGTCGAGCCCTGGAGGCACTTTTCCAGTCGCCGCGGATGTATCGCAATGCCAGCAGCCAGGCCAGCAGCATGAACGGCACCGGAGCCCAGAACACGCTGCGCCACTCCAGCCATTCGGTCAGCCAGCCCCCGGCGAGCGGGCCGCAGGTCAGGCCCAGGTAAACCGCCGACGAGGTTATACCCAGCGCTCCGCCGCGGTTGGCATTGGCGAACACAGCGCTGATAATCGCCATGCCGGTGGCGAAGATCAGGGCGCTGGCCAGCCCCTGCAGCACCCTTATCAGCAGCAGGACTTCGATCGTGGTGGCAGCCAGTACCAGAATCGATGCCAGGCTGAAGCCGGACACTCCGATCAGGTAGACCTTCTTGCGGCCCAGCATATCGGCCACACGACCGGCCGGCAGCAGCAATACAGTGGTCCCCCAGAGCAGCGCGGTGGGTATCCAGCTGACTGCAACGGCATCGGCCTGTAAGTCCCGGGCGATGGCCGGGATGGCTATATTGACCGCAGACAGGGTCAGTGCGGCCAGAAACAGCACCAGGCAAACGCTGATCAGCACCAGCCAGCGCGCCTGCGGATTCCCGTCGTAATAGTCTTGCTGTTGCTCCGGCGACATCGGTCCGCTCCCTATGGACGGTCAAACAGGCATCCGAGCCGACGCACCGGTCGCCCTTGAGGATTGTTTGCCTGAAATTTTGTTGAATGTGCACAACACTTGGGCCATAGGCCCGTGGTGCTATTTACATATTTCCGGACTTTTTCGGCACTCATGCTTCTGGAGAGACAGCCGGATCCTTCCCCGGGCGCTACCCCGTGCCAGGCTACAGGAAACGACAGCCCTTGGTGGTCATGGTGCCTTCAATATAGCGAACACGATTACAGGCCTTGCCGCGCTGACTGCTGACCGTATAGTGCAGCCCGTTGTGCGCAGGGCGCCTCTCGCTCGCAGACTCTGCCTGATCTTGTCGGGTGGATGCAGGCAGTGGATCCTGGGTGTCTTTCACTGTCTCGTCTCCCCTCGGGTGCCTGGCACTGCATTGCCGGTTTGAACAATGGTCGTGCATGATCGCGGTGAGTGTAGCGCTGATGCTGAAGAAGGTCACCGGAATATTGCATCGCCCCGAAGATGGCATAAAGAGGAATCCAGAAGCGTTGTCCTGAACAAGCGCAAGGATGTTAGACAGTGTATTGAGGCTTCTGGCCGCGGTCTGATCGGGGTCTTATTGTGCTCTTTGACGTGTTCGCCGCTAAGGCTTGACGCTATCGACAGCCTTTCGAATACACATGATTGGCAATAGCATGAGGTCGTGAGCGGCTCCCGGGCTGCCTGCAGAAACTGCAGTGAAGCGCTTGGTAAGTCAGGCCGATGGGTTGGCCTGCTCAAGATAGTCGAGCAAGGCGCTGAGGCTGGCAACCCGTCCGTAGTCGGCTTCAGGAATCTGGATGTGCAGCCGCTGGTTTATGGCAATCACAAGATTGAGATAATCAAGCGAGTC
>JBFGZM010000273.1:0-5358 GCA_041586815.1 Marinobacterium sp.
GTCAACGACACCATGGAACTGAACACCCTGGAGGCGATTTCCACGATGGTCTATCACGGCCTGGGGGTTTCGATTGTTCCCCAGCGCAACATTCAGTACCCCGGCGCCCTCCCCCTCAAACGCCTGTCCTTTACCCGTAAAGCACCTCACCGCGTTCTGGGCCTTATCGAAAAAGAGAACAGCGCCAAGGCGCATCTAACCAAGGAACTCATCACAGAACTGGCTGAGACCATGAGAAAGAAGCACTGGTGATACTACTCCACGCAAGTATGGTCAACTTGTGCAGTGGCCTTATTGGCGATAAGTACGCGCAAGGCGAATGCCGAAGCGGCCAGTATTGTGCTCTGGGTTAGAGCAAGGCCGTCGTTTCGGTCTGTCAGCTGAGCAGTACGGGGGAGATCACCCGGCTATATCGGTGGGAGCATGGGTGTTCTTGCCGCCCGGGATCGTGCCGCCCAACCCGTCACGCAACCGGCGCGCCAGATCAAAGAAGGTCCCGGCTTCGCTGCCAAGCGTTGCCTGAATGGTGTCGTCGACGGCCGTCCAGACAGCACCGATCCCGGTGAGCAAGGTTCGTCCTGTATCCGTCAACTCCAGGACGTGTCGGCGACGTGAAGCGGGATCGACAGCACGGGAGATGTACCCTGCGGCCAGCAGTCTGTCCGTCATCGTACTCATGCTCGCCGAGGTGACCCCGAAAGCGGCGGCAAGATCGACCTGGGAGACGGGGCCCATCCGGCCCATTGCCTCGATGACGCGGGCTTGGCGGGGTTGAATCCCGAGCGGCGTCAGCCTTCGGCGTAGTTCCGTCTCTACGAGGTCTGCGCTGTGCAGCAGGCCGTGAAACTGGTGGTGTTTGGTTGGCATACTAACAATTAGTAAACTACAAGGTTGCAGATTGCAAGATTCTATCAGCCTTTCCAATCCTATCAAGGGTATGTGGCCGGCGAATCCAGCTTGGGCCTGAGACCTTTGCCGCACGATAGTGTCCACCTGTTTCTCAGCGGACACTATCAAGACCCTGCCAAGCGTATCGATCGCGCCTAACACCCGTCATCGGCATTCAGCCGAGTTTAAGGTGGTTAGCGACGGGCCGGGAGTGCGGCGCGCAGCGCCTCTTCAGGGACGCCCAACTGGGTGGCTGCAGCGGCAAGATCGGGGTCTTGACCCGGGCGGCCAAGCGCCTCCATCAAGGCTTCAGCGTCAACGCCAAGTGTCTCGGCCGCCTCTTCAAATCCCGGAGGCATTCTGCCCTGCTGGTGGCCACCGGGGACAGCGGCTCCGTCAAAGCCCTGGGCGCCGATTCCGCTCGATGCGGTCGTTGAGAAGTTGTCCTGCGCGACAACGCCGACCAGGCAGGGCGGCAGGTTGGGGAAGGACTCGGCGGCATGATAATGGTAGGTCTCACCATAGGCCGTCATGCCGATATGACCGTTGCACTGGTCCAGGCCTTCGGGGGTAGTGCCATCGGACTCGAGACTGCCAACCATGAGAAACCCATCAAAAGCATAACCGAACGGCGCCGAGGCGTCCTGTTCCAGTGAGCAATCCGCGGTGACACCTTCGGTATGCAGAACCGTGTCGATATCGGTCGCGGTCGCGTGCCAGTGGTACCAGCCGCCCGGATCGATATGACCGCCGCAAACATCCAGTGCCGGCATATGGCCGGTTTCCAGAACCGAGGGCGCATCGGCAAAGACCGGCACGCCATCCAGCGCCACGCCGACCGCGGCCACAGTGCCCAGCCCCGTTGGCGCGCCTGCCATCACCGGCTCGACCGGCAGGCGCATGGTAATGACGACGCTTTCGTCCGATGTAGCCATCAGACAGGCGTTGTCGACATCGGGGCGACCCGCGCCGGGATCGGAAATGTTCACCGTGCCATCGTCGTTATAAAACCGGTAACCCTGCTCCGCCAGCATCTCAAGGAAAGCGCGATCGATACGGTATAGGCCGGCCTGCTCGCCGTCCCAATCCCATACGCCGCCGTCTTCATCGAGCTTGGCCGGACAGAATGGTCCGATTTCCAGCCCATCGGGCAGGTAGCCGACGGTTAATTCGTAGCATTTCGCCGATACTCCGCTATCCAGCGTGCAATCCACGATGGCAGGGTCTTGTGTGAAGGCTGTCGGGGAAAAGGCCTCTGGGTCCGGATGCGCCAGGGCAAGCGTGGGCATCAGGATGACGGGCAGTGCCATCAAGACCCCCGCGGCCGCTCGTTGCGTAAAGTGTTGCATCATGGTTTCTCCTCTACTTGTGCATTCTGATCGGCATTGCGCCCCATTTCCGAAGCATCACCTTCCTGCGAGGCAAGATCCGGTCCTCTTTGCCAAGTAGTTAGGATACTAACTTTAATTGTGATGTAATACCCTTGGTCCGTGTGAAACCATCGCTCAGAAAAACTGTGCCAAGCGAGGTAGCCCCTGGTCGGAGCCATGGGCAAACCTGCGCGAATGGCCGCGCACCTGCCCGCGTGGCAACGAGCGCTTCTGCCCGATGGTCCGCCCCCCCTGCTCCAACAACTGTGTTTCTGCTTGATAGCGGGAAGTTGTCGCCTGACATTATCGACCTGGATGGCACATCTCCTCCTCCCGCTTGGCTATTAACCTGACGGACCAATAGGTTCCCTACCTATTTGTCCGTCAGCCCACAAAAACAGGCGCAAGAGCGTGAGCGTACTGGTTTTCGTGGGGTTCGCATTGCCCTGCGGGCAATGATGAAGCATCCCTGCTTCAGGTATTAACCCGCCGGGTTAATAAATACAGCAGACCATGAAGCCCGTATTGCTTTACTTGCACAAAAACTGTTAGCATGCTAACTAATAGTGAAATACCAAGCAGAATCGACAGTTCTACGCCCCTGCAAAATCCGCTACAGCCACACCCCCAACTGAGCCGGCGGCAGATCTTTCCTCCATACCCGAAGGACAAAACGATGACAGCTCTCAAACAAACCTGCGTCATCGCCACCCTCGGGTTGATGGTGGCCACGACCGCCCACGCCGCACCCTACCCGGTTCCGGACACCGGCCAGAGCCTATGCTACGGCGAGACGTCTGTGATCGGCTGTCCGTTCGTGGGCGAGGCGCTTTTCGGGCAGTCCGCCCAGCACAGCGGGACGCCGATGAGCTACACCAACAATGGTGACGGCACTGTCACGCATGCCACCACCGGCCTGATGTGGACCCAAGGCGATTCCGGCGAGGCGATGAGCTGGCAAGAAGCGCCGGCCTGGGTCGAGCTAGTGAACCACGCCCGCCTCGTGCGCGACGCCGAGTAAGACCATGCTTTTGTCGGTCCAGGAAACGGGGCCGACGACGAAGTGCACCGTCGTCCGGACCCTCAAGGCCATGGGCGTGCGCGAGCATCATCCGCCACACGCAACTGCTTTTTCGAGAAACGCCGGGAATGAAAACAGGACTCAATGCAATGAAAGTCGAACAGCCCAGGCTGGGCAGGAAAGGGACGATGCTTCTCCTGATTGTGCTTGGAGCATTTCCCCCGCTGACGATGGATCTCTATCTGCCCGCCCTGCCGCAAATGGCCAAGACCTTTTCGACCAGCCACGCCATGGTCAACCTGACACTTGGCGCTTACATGGTCGCCTTTGCCGTCGGTATGCTGTTCTGGGGACCCCTGAGTGAACGAACCGGCCGCAAGCCGATCCTGTTTGCTGCCCTAGCGCTCTACATCGCCGCCAGCCTGCTCTGCGCCCTGGCCTTCAACATCGAAAGCCTGGTCGCCTTCCGGATCCTGCAGGGACTTGCCGGCGGTGGGGTCACGGTCGTCGGAACGACCATCGTCAAGGACCTGTTCGATGGCCGGGAGCGGGAAAAGGTCATGACCACGGTCATGTCGCTGGTCATCATCGCCCCGATGGTGGCCCCGGTTCTGGGTGCCATCTTGCTGAAAGTTGCCTCCTGGCATGTGATGTTCGTTGCCCTGGCCCTTTTCGCGTGTTGTGCAGCCTGGCTCGTCACGCTCTATCGGGAGACGCTGGAAGATAAATCAACCGGCCCCTGGCTAAAGTCCTGGGGCCGGTTGGGGACTGTTCTTGGGAACCGCCGATTCGCCTACCTTCTGCTGACCTTCTCGCTCGCACCCATGTGCCTGATAGCTTTCATCGGGATCGCGGCCTACGTTTACATCGACGGGTTCGGCCTGTCCGAACAGGCCTTCAGCTTTATCTTCGCGTTCAATGCCGTTTGCGCCGCGCTCGGCCCGGGTCTCTACCTGCGGCTTTCCCGCGTCATCCCGGTTCGGAGCGTCATTCTGGGCAGCTTCGCGGTGCTGGTCCTGGCCGGCACGGCAATGCTGTTTTTCGGAAGCCTGTCGCCCTGGCTGTGTGCCGCACTGGCCGCCGTCTCGACAGTGGCGGTGATCATTCTCCGCGTTCCCGGGACAAACCTGCTGCTGGAACAACAATCGCGGGATACCGGATCCGCCGCAGCTCTCATCCAGTTCAGCGGAATGATCATGGGGGCAGCTGGCGTTCAGATCGTATCAGCCGGTTCGCACGATCTCATCGGGAACTATGGCATGCTGCTTATCGTGATTGGCTCCACCTGTGCCGCGTTGTGGCTGATGGTCCAACACCGGCCCTTTGTAGCCAGCAAGGTATCCCAGCCCGCATGACCCAAAGAAACGAGCGGAGCCAATGGTGCCATTCCTGAACAGACCTGACTCAACCAAGAAACAAACAACATCACCCAGTCCAAGCGGCACTTGACACCCTGGGCCCTTGCGCTCGTTCTTGCGGGTCTATAGGCCCCGGTGGCCGGCGTGCAGGACCAGGGAGGCCCAGGGCCGCGTCTCATCACCGAAAATGAGTCAAAACCGCTAGTGCTTAATCCTGCGACGATCACGCTCGAAGGCCATGAGTACGGCGAAACGATCGCAGATAGTATGCGGTTGATCTCGGCCATCTGAAGCCCAACGACACATATCATTACCACGGTTGGCCTGAAGGCGTGCTTGATGCGCTGGACTGGAGCATTGATGCCCCGTCGCTGCTGATTGGCTGGGCCGCTGATGGCTATCCGGCTTATGCGGCCAAAGCAGGCCCGAACGGTACGATCCTCGAAAGCTCTTATCGCCACATCCTTCGGTGCATCAAACCGCACGCAATCGTAAAAAAACCGGCGCTGATTTGGAGATCAACGCCCAGCCTATCGTCAAGGCACGGATAAAACCGGCCAGACCCTGAATCTATTCAGCTGCCCGCAGGGCGCCCAGCAGGCAACTGAAGAACACTTCCTCGGCCTCGCTGAAGCGCGGGTTCTGGTTCCACATCAGGTAGAGGCTGATACGGGCAACCCCGTCTTCCGGCGGCAGCTTCCACAGGCGGCTGGCATCCAGA
>JBFGZM010000274.1:0-5355 GCA_041586815.1 Marinobacterium sp.
AAAGCCCGGTGTGCAGAAACCGCACTGCGAGCCGTGGCAGTCGACCATGGCCTGCTGCACGCTGTGCATTTGCCCCTGGTGTTTGAGACCCTCCACGGTAATGAGCTGTTTGCCATCAAGCGCGGACACAAAGGTCAGGCACGAATTCAGGGTGCGATAGCGAATGCGGTTGTTTTCCAGTTCACCGACCACCACGGTGCAGGCGCCGCAGTCTCCCGAGGCGCAGCCCTCCTTGGTACCAGTCTTGCAAAGGTTTTCCCGCAGATAGTTGAGGACCGTGACATTCGGATCGAGATCACTCTCTGTCCGCAGTTCCTGGTTGAGTAAGAACCTGATCAAGGAAAACCTCCAGCGTGTGTTCAGTTATTAACCTATGAACAGACTCTAGACGAAAACTGACTTTAGGGTCAACAAAAAGCTGACCTGGGAGTCAGAATAATATTCGGTGCACTGAGTCTCTTTCTGAAGCTTAGTCGCACTGCTGTGACTTGATGCCCCGGCACGGCCTCCCTGGCGTTCTCCGGGGTGGTTGCAGGCAGGGCTGGAGCCCTTGCATGGCGTCGTATCCGGCCCTGTGTGGCCGCAATGCTTGCAGTGGCGTTAGCTGTCTAAAGTACCGCCGCGGGACTGTATTGTCGGACAGGGTTCTGTGGTAAGGTGAAAATCTTTCATCGCGTTCGCGTATTTCTGAATTTTCTGCTCCCAGTGGAGGTTTGTACATCGCATTATGGCCAGTGATTATTTCAATCGGCCTGCACGTATCCTGATAACGGGAGCTAATGGTCAGGTCGGGCGTGAACTGGTCGGGCAAGCGGGCGCGGATGCCTTTTTTGATGTGATCGGCCTGACGCGTCGGCAGCTTGATATCACGGATACCGCGAAGATCCGCCAGCAGCTTGAACAGCACCAGCCAGACTATGTTATCAATTGTGCCGCCTTTAACCGGGCCGATGCTGCGCAAAAGCAGCATGAGCATTGCATGCGCCTCAATGCCGATGCGGTGGAGCAGCTGGCAATCATCTGTGCCGAGCTGGGTATTCCTCTTATACACCTGTCCACGGATTACGTATTCGACGGCCATTACGCCAGTGGCTACCGTGAAAACGACGCCGTGCGACCGCTGGGTGTCTATGGCCAGAGCAAGTGGCTGGGTGAGGAATTACTGCGCCGTACTCACCCTCGTCACATCATTCTGAGGGTAAGCTGGGTCTTCAGTGGTGGCGGGCACAACTTTCTGATGCGCACCCTGGAGCAGGCGCGCAATGAAACCGAGCTTGCTTCGGTAGATGATCGTCGTGGCTGTCCGACGTCGGCGGCCGATGTGGCCCGCGTGGTGCTGGCCATCGTCAAGCAGCTCAAGTGCGGTGCGGATGCCTGGGGCACTTACCATTATTGCGGTGCCGAGATTACTACCCGCTATGCCTTCAGCGAAGCGATAATAGCGACCGCGAGTCAGTATGAGGCGCTAAAGGTCGAGCGGCTGATGCCGGTTTCCAGCCTTAACTTCCCCACCGAGGCGGAACGTCCCGCCAGCTCGGTGCTCAAATGTACCAAGCTGCTCAGTACCTTCGGTATTCGCCAGCGCCCCTGGCGTGGTGAGCTGGTGGCGCTGGTGCGCAAGCTGTACGAACGTTTCTGACGACTCCCTTGTCAATGTTCCCTGAGGTGCCGCTGGCTTACTGCCAGGGTGTCGGGTCGCGTGTTACGGCTACCCAGGCGATATAGACAAAGGTTCCAATGGCGGCACCAAACGCCAGGGTGCGGGTACTCTTGCTCCGGCCGCGCTTCAGGGCGATCATGCCGAGCATGATATAGGCCACCAGGGCGAGCAGCTTGGCGCTGAGCCAGTCATTGACGAAGGGATACTGGTGCAGAGTCAGTGCGAGGCCGATAGCGCTAAGAAGCAGAACAGTATCCACCAGATGGGGTATGCTCCGGATCCAGCGCCTGTTTTGCCAGCCTGAGCCGATCAGCATCCAGTAGCCGCGCAGCAGGAACAGGGAGATGCTCAGGGTGACTGCAGCCAGGTGCAGGTGTTTCAGAATAATGTACATGGCAGTATGACTCTTTCCTTGTGGTGTCTTTATATGGGCACTGGCTGGTTTTTACTTGTGCATCAGGGGTTTAGGCCCTGGCAGCCTGGAGTTAGTGGCACGCTTGCCATTGTTGCGCACAAGGGCCTGGCTGGCCAGCCCTGCTGGCCGATGACTGATAGTCAGTTCTAACAATTTTCAGGAGATTTTTATGGGACGCTGCAGCAGCGATACCGATTTTGTTGCCCTCAACATTGCCGTGCTGACCGTATCCGATACCCGCACGCTGGACACGGACACCTCGGGACAGGCGCTGGTGGACCGGCTGGAAGCGGTCGGACATCGGCTGCAGGCGCGTACTATCGTCAAGGATGATGTCTACCAGTTGCGGGCCCAGGTATCGGCCTGGATCGCTGACCCGCAGGTGCATGTTGTGCTCAGTACCGGCGGCACCGGCTTTTCGCACCGCGATTCGACTCCCGAGGCGCTGCAGCCGCTGTTCGACAAGCAGATTGAGGGCTTTGGTGAGCTGTTTCGCAGTCTTTCATTCGAGGAAATTGGCACTTCAACGATTCAGTCCCGCGCGGTGGCCGGGCTGGCCAACGGCACGCTGATCTTCTGTCTGCCTGGCTCTACCGGCGCCTGTCGTACCGGCTGGGATCGTATTATTGCCGAGCAGCTCGACAAGCGTCACCGTCCGTGCAACTTCGTCGATATGCTGATGCGTCACGCACAGGAGCAGGTGTAAGGCATGGCGGGTTCTGATGCTGCATTTGCCGCCAGGCCGGGTCTGATTCCGGTTGAAGAGGCCATAGAAGCACTGCTGGCAGATGTGCGACCGGTTGCGGACATCGAGCAGCTGACGCTGATGGCTGCGGTTGGAAGGGTATTGGCCGAAGATGTTGTCGCAGCGGTGGATGTGCCGCCGGCGGACAATAGTGCCATGGACGGTTACACCTGTGCGCACGGCGATGTGGGCAAGGCGGGGCTGCGTATCAGTCAGCGTATACCGGCAGGTTCCGCGCCTGTCCCTCTAGTGCCGGGCACTGTGGCGCGCATCTTTACCGGCGCCGAGATTCCGCCGGGTGCCGATACCGTGGTGATGCAGGAACAGGCGGACGTTTCTGATGGTCTGGTGCATTTCACGGTGACGCCGCAGGCGGGTGACAATGTGCGCCCGCAGGGTCAGGACATTCGTGCAGGATCAGTGGTGGCCGCGGCGGGCACGCGTTTGCAGCCGGCGGATCTGGGGGTACTGGCATCCACCGGTGTGGACAGGGTGAGCGTTACCCGGCCGCTTCGGGTTGCCCTGCTGTGTACCGGTGATGAGCTGGTGGAGCCGGGCTCTGCGCTCAAGCCCGGGCAAATTTACAACTCCAACCGCTACCTGTTGAACGGCCTGCTGCGACAGCTTGGTATCGAGGTGCTGGACCTGGGGTCTGTTGCCGACACCGCGGAGGCCACCCGCACGGCACTGGCGGACGCGGCGAATCAGGCCGACTGCATTATCAGTACCGGCGGCGTCTCGGTGGGTGACGAGGATCACGTCAAGGGAGCGGTGGAGGCTCTGGGGCAACTGCGGCTGTGGCGGCTGCGGATCAAGCCTGGTAAGCCACTGGCTTATGGGCGTGTCGGACAGGTGCCCTTCTTTGGTCTGCCGGGCAATCCTGCCTCGGCACTGGTGACCTTCTGCCTGTTGGCCAGGCCTTACCTGCTGCGCCTGCAGGGGGCTGTGGTGGAGCCGCCTCTGATGCTGCAGGTGCCTGCCGGTTTCGCTCGTCCGGTACCTGGAGGGCGGCAGGAGTACCTGCGGGCACGGCTGGATGCCGGGCGCGCACGGCCGTTTTCGAATCAGAGCTCCGGCGTGCTGTCTTCTGCCAGCTGGGCGCAGGGGCTGGTGGTTGTACCGCCGGATACCCGGGTTTCCGAGGGTGATCTGGTGGGTTTTATTCCCTTCTCGGAGCTACTTGGCTGAGGGCACTGCAAAAGCCCCTCCCAGCGGGTAAAATAGCGCCC
Organism: Marinobacterium sp.; assembly: GCA_041586815.1. Classification (GTDB taxonomy): domain Bacteria; phylum Pseudomonadota; class Gammaproteobacteria; order Pseudomonadales; family Balneatricaceae; genus Marinobacterium_A. Next base: position 4,050 of record JBFGZM010000274.1, read on the forward strand.
AGCTGAACCTATCACGATAATTAGAGAGCACCATGAGCGACAATACCGCGCTGCAGGATCCATACAAAGAGATCCGTCCGTACCGCGACACCGAAGTGGCAGAGGTGCTCAACCGGTTGTTGTATAACGAAGAGTTTATTCGGGTCGTCACCCGTTACCAGTTTCCTCGCATGGCGAGTGCCTTCGGCTGGTTGTTGCGCCCGCTGGTGCGCATGGCGCTGGCACGGGAAGTGGGTGACGTTGAGACCATTCGCGGCTTTCAGGAGCGGGTGGCCAAGTACATGGAAAAAATGATCGGCCGCAGTACTACCCGCCTGAGCTGCTCGGGTATCGAACGGCTGGATCCCGATGAAGCCTACCTGTTTATTTCCAATCACCGCGATATTGCACTGGACCCGGCGTTTGTGAACTGGGTGCTGTACAAGGCGGGCATGAACACGGCCCGCATCGCCATCGGTGACAACCTGCTGCGCAAGCCCTATGTGTCGGATCTGATGCGGCTCAACAAGAGCTTCATCGTCAATCGTTCGGCCCGTGGCCGCGAGATGATGACGGCGCTGAATCAGCTGTCGGCCTATATCGACCATAGCATCAGCGAAGGCGCTTCGATCTGGATCGCCCAGCGTGAAGGTCGTGCCAAGGATGGCAATGATCGCACGGATCCTGCCATCCTCAAGATGTTCTACATGTCTCAGCGCAAGCAGCGCTCCTTCGGCGAGGCCATTACCCGGCTGAACCTGGTGCCGGTGTCCATTTCCTACGAATACGATCCCTGTGATGCCGCCAAGGCGCGGGAGCTGCACGCCAGGGCCAGCGATGGCGTTTATGCCAAGGGGCAGTACGAAGATCTGGATAGCATCGTCCAGGGCATCACGGGTTTCAAGGGGGATGTACATGTCGCCTTTGGCGAGCCGGTCAAGGGCGAATTCGAGTCACCGGAAGCCCTGGCTGCGCTGATTGATCGCGAAATTATCGCCAACTATCAGCTGCATTCTTCCAACCGGATCGCGGCGGATGATGCCAGCGAGGTAACGGAGGAGCAGCGCGAAGCCTTTCAGCAGCGTCTTGAGGGGCTGGAGCCTGGCGCACAGGAAATCATGCGCCAGATGTACGCCAACCCGCTGATCAACAAGCGTCGTCTGGAGGCTTCATGAGCAAGTTGACCCATCTGGATGACCAGGGGCATGCCCATATGGTGGATGTGTCCGGCAAGGATGTGACCTACCGTGAAGCCGTCGCGCGGGCCGATATCCAGATGCTGCCAGAAACGCTGCAACTGATAATTGGCGGTGGTCACAAAAAGGGC
>JBFGZM010000275.1:0-5334 GCA_041586815.1 Marinobacterium sp.
CCCTCGAGGTGCAGCACTGGCACTCTCGCGGCTGGGTCAAAGCCTGGTCGCCTGCTCTCTACAGCTACAGGGATGGACAGCTTAAAGCCAGCGCAGATACACAAACCCGCTGGGTCGGCACACCCCGCATGAGCGCCCTGACCCGCGCCTTGGTGGGGCAACTGCCGCTACAGAGCGCCTGTCGCATTTCCCGGCTATCCCGACGCCAGCAACAGTGGCGCCTGTACGACCAGGCTGGCCATGAACATGGCCCCTTCGATCACCTGATACTGGCCATTCCCGCTCCCCAGGCCACAGCACTGATCAACTCGATTTCGGGCCTGGCGGCAGCCACCGCCGGCGTTGCGATGCAGCCCACCTGGGCGGTGGCGCTGGGCTATGAGCGACCCCTTCCAACGCCGGTAGAGGCCTGCTTCATCGAGGACCAGAGCCTTGCCTGGGTGGCACGCAACAGCAGCAAGCCCGGCCGTACCGGCCAACTCGACACCTGGATCTTGCATGCCAGCGATGCCTGGAGCGACAGGCACCGGGATCTGCCGGCAACCGCCGTTTTCGAACAACTGACGCACACCCTGGCTGCCGTACTCGGCACTTCCCTGCCCGGGCCCACGCTGGCACTGGCCCACCGCTGGCTCTACGCCCGCCCCGCCAAGGTGCAAAACTGGGGCGCCCTCACCGATGACAGCCTGTCCCTGCAGCTGTGCGGTGACTGGTGCCTGTCGGGCCGGGTGGAAGATGCCTGGCGCAGCGGCCAGGTTGCCGCCCGACGCCTGCTTGCACAGTCTGAACCGGAAAAAAGGCGTTAACATGCACCGAATCAACCCGCAAAAGCTGTTGCTATCCAAATGGACCGCCTGCGCCCCTGTCAACCGGGAGAAGCATTTTCTGGTAATCGAGCTTTACCGGGACGACGAGGAGAACGTAGTGGACATTGAACTGGAAGCGGTGCTGACCAAAAGCCGGCGCCGTCTCCCCTGGCAGGCGCTGAAAGACGATACGCTCTGGCGGATGGGCTGGAAGTAGCCGGAAGGTTATCGGCCGGAATCGCCCTGCACAAAGCGCCGCACAACCTCGTGGAAGCGTGCGGGCTCTTCGACGTGGGCAAAGTGGCCCGCGTTGTCGAATACCTCCAGCTGCGCGTCCGGCAGGCAGCTGGCGATCTCCTGCGACATGGCAACCGGCGTCACAAAATCATGCCGCCCGGCAATCACCAGGCCCGGCACCCGAACAGCAGCAAGCCCCGGCCGCAGATCCATGCTGGCGGCCTCACCGGCCATAAAGGCCAGCAGCGGCGCGATGTGAACCGGCCACTGCGCGCTGCGCTGCAGATACTGCTCGGCCTCGCTATCAAGAGAGCGGAAGTAGAATTTCAGTGCCCGCGCCAGCAATGCGGTCGCCTCTTCATCTGTCCTGAAGCGACCAGCCCACCAGTCCTGCAGGGCCGCCATGGAGTCACTGAACCAGGGCTGCTGCTGATGGGCCATCAGGGCACCGAACACCGCCTGCGGGTCGGGCATGTCGCTGCCAAAACGGGCGCTGGTGCTGTACAGAATGAGCCTGGAGAGACCCTCGGGATAGCGACGGGCATAGTCCTGCGCCACCATGCCACCGTGGGACCAGCCCATGATAACCGGCTTTTCCAGCCCCAGATGCCGGCGCAGCGCATCCAGATCGGCGGCATAGTCGGCCAGTGCGTAGCGACCATCGGCAGGCGCCGCCGACAAGCCCGAGCCCCGCGGATGCAGCACAACCAGCGTAACGAACGTATCGATCCCGGCCGCCGCGTCCCAGGAACGGGCATCCCAGCCCGGCCCGCCAGAATGGGCAATAAGCACAGGCCCGCGCCCGCGTATGCTGTAGTGAAGGCGAACGCCGTTCAGAATCGCGTCATGTTCACCGGACTCGAGTTGCACCATCAGGGGTTTCCTTGTCTGAGACTCCTGCACACAGTATGCCCTGCCCGCCGCCCATAAGCACCGGCAGACGGTCTGGTAACTGGTTAGCGGTTATTGGTTATTGGTTATTGGTTATTGGTTATTGGTGCCTGGTGACTTTGGACCCTGGACCTTGAGCCTCAATCATCCATGACTGACCAATTACGATTCACGCATCACGCATCACGATGAACGAATAACCATTCCCCCAGAAACGAAGAAGGCCTGTACGCCGGGGAAGGAGCGTACAGGCCTGAAAAAGGGGGTTAGCCCAGGAGGTGCGCGATTACAGGATCGCGACGGTGTAATTCAGGATCAGACGATTTTCGTCGGAGTTGTAAGTCTCGGTGGACTTGACATGGGCATTGCGCCAGCGCAGCGACAGTCCTTCGATCGACTGGAAGCTGTACTTCAGTTCCACGTCACGTTCCCATTCCTTGCCTTCAACACCGCCGCCGGCATCAATGTTGTCGCCACTGGTGTAGCGGGTCATGAAGGCCAGGCCCGGAACGGCCTTGAAGTCATAGTCCAGACGCGCCTGCCAGGACTGCTCGTCAGCGCGGTCAAAATCCAGGCGCTGTACGGAGTTCCAGCTGCTCAGGCCGCTATCGTCGTGGTTGAAACCATCCCAGCTCTCTTCGTATTCATCGCCATTCACCGCCTGATAGGACAGGGTCAGCCTGGCGTTGTCGATTTTCAGCTGAGCGGCGATGTTGGTCAGGTCACTTCCGTAATCCGAACCCACGGTGCTCAGGGCGCCGGCACCATCGGCTTCACCGTGGTAGTGGTGCAGGTCCAGCAGCAGCTCGGCTTTTTCGCTCAGCTGGATCGGGTAGCTGGCATTCACGTAAGTCTGCTGCAGCACGTCGTCGGCTTCACCGTAGGCCAGCTGTACGGCCAGGCCGTTGCCAAAGCTGTAACCGCCACCGACCACGACAACCTCGTAGTCGTTGCCATTGCTGTCGACATAAGACTCGAAGTCATCTTCAGTCTTGGCAGACCCCTTGTCGGACCAGATACCGTACAGTTCGACACCGTTGAAATCAGCAGTGGCCATTACAGCCTGAGTCGCACTCGGGGTGGAACGGGAATCGGAATCGTTGAACAGCGGCGTATCAAGCACCATGCGACCGGCCTTGATTTCAGCGTTCTCGCCGAGCTTCATTTTCACCAGCGCCTGACCCAGCTTGGTGTAGCCGCTCTGGGAGCCGTCACCGTTGGTCTGCAGCACGCCAGTACCGCCTTCATCACTGTCACCGGACAGCTTGGCGACGGAGAACAGGGATGCATCAAAACCGATCAGGCCGTTGGCGTAACCGGACTGGTAATCCAGGCGCAGCGCCTGACCCAGGGCTTCGGCATCGGAACCGGTTTCCTTGTCGCGATTGAAGTAGAAGGTACGGAAGTTCGCCGACAGGCTGTCGTCGTCAAACAGGCCGGAACCGGCGGCATTGGCCTGCAGGCTCAGGGACGTCGTTGCCAGTACGGCAGCTGTAATTGCGGTGCGCTTGAAATACATCAAGGTATAACTCCTTGCCAAGGGTGATTCCAGAATCTACTGGTGCGCACAATATACGTACCGGTTGGTTTAGTCCAGTGCCGGAGCGCATTTTACCCATGTATGCCAAAACCGTTAACCGTGCAGATACTCGATAGCAGCATCCTGCGGGTTGTTTTGAATGTCCTGAACAACGAGACAATTGCAGATATTTTCCCGATTTTAGCCCCGCGATAGAAGCATTCAAATGCTAAAACCGCCCCTTGGCTTTATAGCTCCGGATAACCGGCATCACCCCCATGCGTATCGGGGTTGTCCATTATGGTTTCAATCACCAGTGGCACCAGCGGCGCCATCAGGTTGACGCAGTCACGCAGCATCCGGGCACGTTTGAACACCACCAGCAGCCGGGCTGCTATCCCACCTTTCTGTTTCACACTTGAGTCAACTTGCTTTGCGTTCGCGTGACGTTGCGTGAAAAGCAGAGCAGGCATCAGAAAGCACAATCGACAATCCCGCCTGAGTGCGACCTGCTGCATGGCTACGCATCATTCCAGCCCCAAAAGGTTACGTAAAACCCCGGCAGCAATTGCCCGGCAGAATCCCGGTTTATCCGGGAACACAGTACTGTGTGAACGCATTGTATTTTCGACTGAATTACCGGAGAATCGAAAAAATTACCACACAAACTAAAAGGATTTTCTGGCTTGACGCTAAGTCTTGTTCAAAATGCCGCCATTTTGCTGTCCTGCTGCTGGCTGCAAACACTCAAAGTTCGGTATTTCGGTGAAAAAGGCAGGCTGACGCACATCTCGTCCGGTGTGCTGTTCGGCTGTGCCTGTGTAATTGGCATGATGACGCCGATCACCCTGGAGCCAGGGGTCTTTGTTGATGCCCGCAGCGTCGTGCTGAGCATGGCCGCTCTGTTTGGCGGTGCCCTGGTCAGCATTATCGCAGGCGTCATGGCGGGTGCTTATCGCTTTTGGGTGGGCGGCGCCGGCATGTGGGTAGGGCTCGCCAACGTTATCCTGCCGGTAGTACTGGGGTTGTTGTATCGGTATTTCCATCTGCGCGGGAAAGTCCCGTTGAATATTCGCGGTATATTTGTTTTTGGCTTTTTGAATCAGGCTTTATTCATACTGTCACTCTTTGCATTGTCTGAAGCAAATTTGAACCTGGCGGTCAGCCATATGGCTTTGCCGTTCATGATCGTTATGCCTCTGGCCACCGTGGTGCTGGGCATAATGCTAAAGGATATTGCCCAGCGGGCCGAGGATGAACGCCAGCTGCGTGTTGCCGCAACGGCTTTTGATGTGCAGCAGGGTCTTTTAATTACGGATCAGAATAGCTGCATTATCCGGGTCAATGAGCCCTTTACCAGGATCACCGGGTACAGCAGCGATGAGGTTATCGGCAAGACACCCGGCATTCTCAGTTCCGGTCGCCACAATGCGGCCTTCTACAGGGATATGTGGTCGCACCTCACCTCCACCGGCCGCTGGCAGGGAGAGGTCTGGAACCGGCGCAAGAATGGCGAGGTATTTCCCGAGTGGCTGTCAATCAGCGCAGTGCAAGATAACAAAGGAAAGACTATTAACTACGTTGCATCCATTCAGGATATCACCGAACGGCATCAGTCCATTCTGGCGCTGCAACAGCTATCGGATCAGCTGAAGAGTGCCAACCAGCTGGTCGAACAGGAACGTCACCAGCTCGAGGAACGGGTCGAGACACGCACCCGGGAGTTGCAGGAGACCAATCGTGAGCTGGCTCAGGCCAAAATTGCAGCCGACAGCGCCAACAAGGCCAAGTCGGCCTTCCTGGCAGCGATGAGTCATGAGATCCGGACCCCCATGAATGGCGTCATTGGCATGCTGGATGTGCTGCAACAGGGCAGCTTGC
>JBFGZM010000276.1:0-5333 GCA_041586815.1 Marinobacterium sp.
GTCACCATGTTGTTGACCGAGGCGATGAACGAGGTGCGCAGGCGCTCATCGTGCAGGTTCAGGCTCGAATCTATGTACACCCCCGTGGCTTCCCAGCGCACCGCCAGCCCACCCACCACCGGGTACTTGCCCAGGCGGCTGACCGCAGCCAGAAACGCCTTTTCGGTATCCCCCATGCCCTGCAGGAACTCCTTGTAGTAGCGATCCAGTGGTGCATCGTCCAGCGCCTGCAACACCTCGTGCGCGCCCTCTTCACGCAGGAAGGACTTGCGCGAACTGTACACCACGGTATCGATATCCCGCTGTCCCGGCCGTACCCAGACCGGCACTGTCGGCACCTGGGGCGGCACCGGCAGGTCCATCATCACCAGTTGGGCCATGCGCGGCATCTGGGCGAGGAAATAATCCCCGGCACGGGCCCGCAATGCAGGGTCCGGCGCCAGCATCGCCTCCAGCACCCGGGCAAACTCGATCGGCAGACCCAGCGATGTCGGCGGAATGGCCTTGTACCCAAAGCGGCAGGACTGCCCGGACGCCAGCGCATAGAGGGTACCGGCAAGCCCTTCCTCGTCAAAGCGGGGTGACGAAAGGCCGCCATTGAGCTGCGCCTCGCCGATGAAATACACATCGCCGAGCCGGGCATTGGTTTGCTGCATCGTATCGGACATCAGTTCCATTACGCTGGTGGCCACCGGCTGGTTGTGTTCATCCAGCTGCGCAAAGACCGACGAGCCCCAGTCGATCAGCGCGGCGGTTTGCGCATCCGGATCAAACACGATATTGGAGGGCTTGATATCACCGTGTACTAACGGTTTGCCGACATTGCACCGCAATGTTCGCAGAATATCCGCCAGTTGCGCCGCGATGCGCACCACGAGCCGAGGTGACAGCGGCCCCCACGCCAGCGAGAGCTGCTCCAGATCCTGCCCCCGCGCCCGTTCCATCGCCAGAATCGGCTGCCCGTGCACCATCTGGAATGCCACACACCGTGGAACATGGGAGTGCTCTACCAGTCCCAGCATGAAGGCTTCCTCCTCCAGCCGTTCCTTGTAGTGCTGTGGCAGAGTGATGCGTGAGAACTTGAATACCAGCGACTCGCCCTGTGGCGACACGCCGGCAAAGACAAAGCCGAAAGCCCCCTTACCCACCAGTTCGATATCGCGATAGCCGAGCTGGCGCAGCTGCTCCTCGCAGAGCCGGAACCAGTCCTTCAGCTTCTTGGCATCCTGGTGGCTGAGCAGGTAGATCGACTGCTCTTCCGGGATATAAAACTGTTGCAGCGTTTCCTGGGCCATCAGCGTGCCTGTAGATTAATCCTGATCCACTTAAACACCTGCGCTGCCCTTACGCCAGCTCCAGCAGCATCGATGCAGGATCTTCGAGATAGGCTTTCCACAGATTGCAGAAACGCGCCATGGTGGCACCATCCAGCACGCGATGATCACCGGACCAGCTGACGTTCATGATCTGGCTGGCGACCACCTGGCCGCTGGCATCGAAACGCGGCAGCGTCTGGGTTTTGCCCAGCGCCACGATGGCCACCTCGGGTCGGTTGATCACCGGCACCATGTAGGTCCCCCCCAGGGCACCGATGTTGGAAATACTGATGGTGCCATCCTGCAGGTCTTCCTGCTTGAGCTTTCCGGCCCGGGCCGCATCGGTCAGGCGCTGCACCTCGCGGGCGACTTCCAGGATACTCAGGCGCTCCACGCCCTTGACGTTGGGCACCAGCAGTCCGATTCTGGAATCCACCGCCATGCCGATATTGCAGCTCGACACATAATGCTGCTCGGTGCAGTCGTCATTTACCCGGCTGTTGATGCCGGGGTACTGCTGGACCGCCATCGCCATGGCCTTCATGATGAACGGCATCAGGGTAAGGCGCACACCCTGCTGTTCCGCCCTGGGTTTGAGCTGGGCACGCAACTGCAGCAGCGCGCTCATCTCCACTTCTTCGCCATAGGTAAAGTGCGGAATGCCGGATACCGACTCGAGCATGCGTTTTGCCATGGCCGCCTTGATGCCGCGAATCGGCTCGATACGTATCTCGCCGCCTGCCTCGGGCGTTGTGGCGCTCGTACGGGGCTCTGGCGTTTGCGTCGCCAGGCGTTCGCGGTACTGCTCGACGTCCTCTTTCAGAATCCGGCCATCCTTGCCGCTGCCAGGTACCTGCGCCAGATCCAGTTGGTACTCGCGGCCCAGACGCCGCACCGCTGGGCCTGCCAGCACCTTGCCCCGGCGCCAGGGCGCACTCGCAGTCACCCCACTCGGTACACCGGGTGCACTGCGTGCAGACGCCGTGACACCGTGCGCCGCCACCGCCGATGGGGGCTCAGCCGCGTCGGCGGGAATAATGGCGAACAGTGGCGCATGCACCTTCGCCGTCTCACCCTGTCCATAGTACAGCCGCGTTACCCGACCGGCCTTCGGTGCCGGGATTTCCACCAGCGCCTTGTCGGTCATGACATCGACCACCGGCTGATCCTCTGCAATCAGGTCGCCTTCTTGCACCCGCCAGGTCACCACCTCGCACTCGACGATACCCTCGCCGATATCGGGCAGAATGAAATCCTCTTCGGCAGACGATGCTTGCGCTGCAGGTTCGGCGGGCACGCTCGGTTTACTGGCAGCGGCGGCCTCGGCGGTGGAAGCTTTGGAGACGGAATCGTCGGCAACAGCCGCACCGTCTGAAGCCGTTTCCACCGAAAACAGGGGCGAATGCGCCTTGGCAATGTCGCCGGCCTGGTAGTACAAACTCACCACCTGGCCTGCAAAGGGCGACGGAATCTGCACCAGCGCCTTGTCCGTCATCACCTCGGCCACCGGCTGGTCTTCAACGATCAGATCGCCTTCCTGAATCAGCCACTCGACCAGTTCACATTCCACGATCCCTTCACCGATATCGGGCAAAATAAAATCTTTAATCATGGGTTGCTCCGCTAGAAATTGACGCTGTGCTTGATCGCCTCGAAGATCTTGAGATGATCCGGCATGTATTCCTTTTCCAGCACCAGCGGGAAAGGTGTATCCAGTCCGGTGACCCGTGCAATCGGCGACTCCAGGTAGAGGAAGCAGCGTTCCTGAATGGTGGCGGCGATCTCGCCGGCAAAGCCTCCGGTCAGCGGCGCTTCATGGGTGACCAGCAACCGCCCTGTTTTCATGACCGAGCGTACAACGGTTTCGATGTCCCAGGGCACGATGGTACGCAGGTCGATCACCTCGCAGCTGATACCCTCCTTCCCCGCCATCGCGGCAGCTTTCTCGACGTTTTCCATCTGGGCTCCCCAGGCCAGCAGGCTGATGTCCTCGCCCTCCTGCAGAATCTCGGCCTGACCCAGCGGCAGCTCGTAATCTTCTTCCGGCACCTCGCCAACCGAGGCCCGGTAAATCCGTTTGGGCTCGAAAAACAGCACGGGGTTCGGGTCACGAATCGAAGCCAGCAGCAATCCCTTGGCCTGGTAAGGGTTTCGCGGCACGACGATCTTGAGCCCCGGGGTGTGAGCAAAATACGCCTCCGGCGACTGGGAGTGGTACAGGCCTCCGGCAATACCACCGCCGTAGGGGGTACGGATCGTCAGGCCACCGACATCAAACAGGTTGCCGGAACGGTAGCGAAACTTGGCTGCCTCGTTGACGATCTGATCGAAGGCGGGAAAGATGTAGTCGGCAAACTGAATCTCGGCCACCGGTACCGACCCCTGGGCTGCCAGGCCATTGGCAAAACCGACGATACCCTGCTCCACCAGGGGCGTATTGAAACAGCGGGCCCGGCCGTACTTTTCCTGCAGGTGACTGGTCGCCCGGAACACTCCGCCAAAAACCCCGACATCCTCACCAAAACAGATGACCTTGTCGTTGCTCGCCATGGCGATATCCAGCGCATTGTTGATTGCCTGCAACAGGTTCATGTTAGCCACGTGCAGCACCTCCTGCGCTTCTGGGATAGGCCTCGGGGTATTTGTCCAGATGAGTTCTGAGCGCCTCCAGCTGTGATTCGAGCTGCGCCGAGGGCCGGTCGAACACATCGGTGATGAGCGCCTCCAGCGGGGGCGATGGCCGCTGCTGGGCACGCTTCATTGCCTCCAGCACCTGCGGGCGGAAGCTTTCGTACAGTTGCTTGTCCTGCGCCTCGTCCCACCAGTCTTGCTTTTGCAGCCAGTTTTTCATGCGCAGGATCGGATCCTTGGCCCGCCACTTGTCCTCTTCCGCCTTGTTGCGATAGCCCGATGGGTCGTCCGAAGACGAGTGGGCGGCCAGTCGGTAGCTCATGGCCTCCACCAGCACCGGGGCATTCTCTTCCACGGCCCGCTTGCGCGCCTCCTGCATCGCCTTGACCACCGCCAGCACATCGTTGCCATCCACACGAATGCACTGCATGCCGTACCCCACCGCGCGCGGTGCCACGCCATCGGTGGCGAACTGCTCGCTGGACGGTGTCGAAATGGCATAGCCGTTGTTTCGGCACAGAAAAATCACCGGTACCTTGAGTACCGCAGCCATGTTCAGGGCCGCATGGAAGTCGCCTTCGGATGCGGCACCTTCACCAAACACCGTGACGGTACAGTGCCTGTCGCCGGCCAGCTTCTGACCGTAGGCATAACCGGTTGCCTGCGGGATCTGCGTGGCCAGGGGCGAAGAAATGGTCATGTAATTCAGCTCCCGCGAGCCGTAGTGGATAGGCATCTGTCGGCCCTTGCCATAGTCCAGATCATTGCCGAACAGCTGGTTCATGAACTCGTCGACAGAGAAACCGCGGTAGGCCAGCGCGCCCTGTTCGCGGTACTGAGCCAGAATCATGTCGGCGTCATCCAGTGCCGCGGCAAAGCCTACGGTGGTCGCTTCCTCCCCGGTGGACTGCAGGTAGAAACTGACCCGCCCCTGGCGCTGCGCGGCGAGCATGCGCTCATCCAGAACCCGCGTAAAAACCATGGCCCGGTAGATTTTAAGGGCCTGGGCCTCGTCCAGCTCCGGCACCACGGCGCCGGGAATAATGGACCCGTCCTGCGCCAGCACCTGATAGGTCGGAATCTTGAGGGCATCACCGGGCGTGAATTCCGGTGTATTGATCATCCGTTCTTGAGTATCCATAGGCACCCTGCTCTGGCGTGTTTATTGTTGTCCGGTCATCATCGGTATCCGCTTGCCAAATCCTGTTGGCTTATATAGCTGTCTCAGTCGGCATGACGAATCACGGCCTTGCCTACAGGATTGCGACTAAGCACAGTTGCTACAAGGATAGCGCCAACCAGAAACGCTATGGACACCGGTGAAGCAAAAAGAAACCAGGGATCGCCACCGGAGGCGGCAAAACCCTGTCGAATAAGGCGCTCAAA
>JBFGZM010000277.1:0-5314 GCA_041586815.1 Marinobacterium sp.
GCCTCGCTGCCTCCCAGCGGCACGGCGCCGGCCGGATACAGGGCGGCGAGAATCTCCCCGACCCCTCCGTGGGCGTAGCCGGCCACCGGCACCCCCATGCTCAAGGCCTCAGCCACCGTACGGCCAAAAGATTCCGGCTTGGTGGACAGCGACAGCACCAGGCTGGATATCGCGTAGATATCGCGGATGTCATCGCGCCCGCCTGTGAGGGTGATATCGCCGGCCAGCCCCAGGTCCTTAATACGCTGGCGGATTTCCTGGGCATAGGCCCGGCGCTTGGGATCCTCGCCGCCGACGATCAGCCCATGCACCGGCTGGCCGGCGGTCTTCAGGGCCAGCAGCAGGTCAATAAAGTCATTGTGGCCCTTGAGACGGGTCAGACGCCCGGGCAGCGTCAGCACCTGTTTGCCGGCAAGCGCCGGGTACTCAGTGTTCCAGCGTTCCAGCCAGGCAGAATCCGGCTGGTAACCGAAGGGAAACTCCAGCGGGTCGATACCACGATAGATGCGCCGCACCCGCGCCATGTCGGTCTGTGGATAGTTGTCGCGGATGTAGTTTTCAACCGTTTCCGACACCGCGATAACGCGCTCGCCACGACACATGACACTGCTGTAACCCGATACGGAATAGAGCCCATGCACGGTGGTTACCAGATGTGGACGTTCCTTTTCCGGCAAGCCCTTCCAGGCATGCCAGGCCACCCAGGCCGGCATGCGCGAGCGCAGGTGCAGGATGTCGGGTTTTTCCTCGCGCAGCCAGCGCCGCAGCGCCCAGATATTGCGCAGCGTCCAAGGCGACTTGCGCCCCAGGTCCCAGCACAGGTGGCGGCTGCCGTCCCGTTCCAGCGGCGCCACCAGGCGCCCGCCGGCCGAAATCACGATGGATTCATGACCCTGTTCCACCAGCGCGCGGGCCACTTCCAGCGTGCCCTTTTCGACGCCACCACCCTGCAGGGACGGCAACAACTGCACGACCTTCATAAATGAAACCGCTCCTGTAGCTCGCGGGCGCAGCGCCCCGCTTCATTGAATCCCTGTGCCGGCGCCGCCAATGGCTGCCCGTTCCACTGTTCCAGCAAGGTCACCTGGCCACGCTGCTGCAGACTGGCTACGCCGCGGGCGACACGGCTGTCAGCGATCGGCGCCAGGCCCAGCAGGCCCACGGCGCAGCCGGCGCTGAGGGCTTCATAGATCATCGAGACGCTGTCAGCGCTGACCCAGCAACACTGCGCCACACCGAGCTGCGCCGGCAGCCAGTCGGCATCGGTCTGCTCGGGCAGCACCAGGTCGATCGCCTTTATTGCCGCCAGCGCCTGCAGCAGTGACGGTGGCGTGCGTCTGGAGGTTACCACCCGCCAGTGGCGCGGATCCCGCTCAAGCAAGGCATGCAACTGCGTCAGTACCCGGTCATCATCCCAGTGAAAGTGCTTCGAGGGCCCCCCCAGCAGGATCAGACCAAAACCGGGGGCCTTGGCGGCGGGCTGCATGCGATTCAGCGCACCCTGGGTACGGATCACATTATCGCGTTCAGGCGGGCGGTCATGTTCGGGAATCAGACACAGATCGAACCAGCCGAGCGGCAGGCTGGGGCGCATCAGAACAACGGCAGGCGCACCGGTGACCCGGCGCAGTGCCAGCAGGCTCAGGTGGGTGCCATGACCGGCACCGATCAGCAGCGCCGGTTGGGGATCGGGCCATTTCAGCCGCCCCAGCAGTGCCTGCAACAGCTGCGCTCCCCGCAGCGGCGCCCGGGTGTCGATCTGCGCCTGCGGCAGCAGTGCCTGGAGCGCGGCGGCCAGCCCCAGGGACTGGTTCAGGTGACCGGGTTTGCCGTCGCTGATAATACAGATATGGGGCACTGAGTTTCCTGATACGGGCACGCTGTTCCAAGCGCGACTGATACGTCATGATGGTCTGCACAAACCGCTGACCACGACAGCGGCACAACCGGCAGACCATGATAATCAAAAACCCGCCAAAGACCCACGCCGCAGGTGCCGAATTTGATGAATGCCTGCGCTGCAGCGGCACCCAGAGCCTGAAAATCTCGGCGCCAGCCCAGTTTTTAAACGCCAGACAATTCCATTTTCCCTGAGGATGCTTACAATCTAGCGTCCTGTATTATAGATCCGCGACGGCTCTATCACTCCTGCCTCCGCGAGGACTCTATTTTTCCGCACTTGTTTTAGGATGGTCAGTATGGCGGCTTTCGGCTCACTTTTTATGCCAGAAATGGCGATTTCCTGGTTTGACGGTTCTGACTGGAGCGAGAGCCAGGTGGTACCAAGCGACAGCATCCAGCTGCACCCTGGCGCTCATGTCCTGCATTACTCCAGCACCTGTTTTGAAGGCTTGAAGGCATTTCGCCATGCAGACGGCTCGATCAAGATTTTCCGCATGGACCAAAACATAGCCCGCTTCGCCCAGAGCGCCGAGCTACTGGCCCTGCCGACCATCAACCCGGCGGCGACCACGGCGATGATCACCGACATCGTCGCGCGTTTTGCCGATGAAGTGCCGGCGCCTCCGGGTTCCATGTACATCCGCCCGACCCACTTTGGCACCGAACCTGCCATCGGCAAGGCCGCCGTACCCTCCCTGACGTCCTGCCAGTACGTGCTGCTGTCACCGGTCGGCGACTATTTCGCCGGTGGCGACAAGGCCCTGCGCCTGCTGATCGATGACAAGGGCATGCGCTGCCCGCCCCACATGGGCATGGTCAAGAGCGGCGGCAACTATGCCGGTGCCCTGCGCCCGATCATGAAGGCTCGTGCCGAAGCCCAGGCCGACCAGGTGCTGTTCTGCCCTGGCGGCGATGTCCAGGAAACCGGCGCCGCCAACTTCCTGCTGATCGACGGCGACGAAATCATCACCAAGGCACTGGACGAAAGCTTCCTGCACGGCATCACCCGCGACTCCATTCTGACGCTGGCGCGGGATCGGGGCATGAAAATTTCCGAGCGTGCGCTCACGGTGGAAGAACTGCTTGAGCGCGCTGCCAAACCGGGCTGCGAAGCGGCACTGTCCGGTACCGCGGCGGTTCTGGCACCGGTCGGCACGCTGATCTACCACGGCAAGGAATACCCGGTCGGCAATGGCGGCGTCGGCACCACCACCGTAAAACTGCGCCAGGCACTGAACGACATTCAGTGGGGCAAGGCCGAAGACAGGCACGGCTGGCTCACCAGCATCTGATTGTCGCTGTATCATCCAGAATCCAAAAAAAGAGCCAGGCAGCGATGCCTGGCTCTTTTTTGTCCCCTGTCTGGTCGCTGACTACGCTGTGCCCGCTTCTGGCTCGATAACCTGCCCCCAGATACGGCTCACCGCCGCGCGGTACCCCCCCATTTCCGAACTGGAAATCACGCTCGACTGTTCCTGCATGCTCAGGCGGTGCCCCACCGAACGGAACGCCTTGTACGCCTCGCGCAACTGCTCCGCGTCTTTCGGCGCCAGCACCCCCACCTGCTCGGCTGCATCCAGAATGCGGATATTGTCGGTAAATTCCAGCAATTGCGGGTAACGCCCGCCGTAGGCCAGCACGCAGTACTGCACCAGGAATTCGATATCCACAATGCCGCCCGGATCCTGCTTCAGGTTGAAGACACCGGGTTCATCCTCCGCCGTCGGCTTGCTGCCAAGGTGCTCACGCATCTTGATGCGCATGTCCAGCACCTCCTGGCGCAGTGAAGCTTCGTCCCGGGGCTGGGCCAGGATCCGGGCCCGCACCTGCTCAAAGGCTTCCTTGAGACGCGGGCACCCGGCCACCACCCGGGCCCGCGACAGGGCCTGATGCTCCCAGGTCCAGGCTTCCTTGTGCTGGTACTCGGCGAAGGCCTTGAGCGAGCTGACCAGCAGCCCGGCATTGCCGGACGGGCGCAGTCGCATATCCACTTCGTACAGCAGGCCACCGGCGGTAAAGGTGCTGAGAATATGAATGATGCGCTGCCCCAGGCGGGTAAAAAACACGTTATTGAACACCGGTTTCTCACCGGTGGTGGACAGGTTGGGATCCGCACCGTGCAGGAACACCAGATCCAGATCCGAGCCATAGGACAGCTCGATGCCCCCCAGCTTGCCATAGCCGACAATCACGAAGTCCGGATCGCAGGGCTCCCCCGGTGCTTTTTGCGGTATGCCGTGCTTTTCCACCAGCAGGCGCCAGGCAATCTCGAATACCGCTTCCAGAATGCTTTCCGCCAGCCAGGTCAGATAGTCGCTGACCTTCATCAGCGGCAGGACCCCGGTAATATCCGACGCCGCCACCCGCAGCACATGGGCATTCTTGAAGTAGCGCAGCGCCTCCATCTGCTGCTCGACATCCTCCTGGGGTATGCGCAGCAACTGCTGACGCAGCTCCTGTTGCAGTACCTGCTTGTCCGGCGGTGCATAGAGGGTACGCGGGTCGATCAGCTCATCCAGCAGGATGGGAAAACGGGTCAGCCTGTCGGAAAACCAGCTGCTGCCTGAGCAGAGCCGGACCAGCTGGCGCAGTGCCGCCGGATTCTCGCCCAGCAGCACCAGGTAGGCCGAACGGCGCAGCACCGCCTGAATCAACTGCAGCACCCGCGCCAGGGTTTCGCTGGCATTATCGACCGTCGCCACTTCTATCAGCAGCCGGGGCAAGACAAGACGCAGGCGCTCCAGCGCGACCTGCTGCAAGGTCGCCACAGTGCGGGAGCTGCGCAGCTCGTCCAGCTGCTCGCGGCTGCTCGCGGGATCATCAAAACCCTGCTCGGCCAGGTACTGCTCGGCAGCGGCAGGCTCCAGCGCACCGTCCCAAAGCGCCAGCCATTCGGCCACATCTTCCAGCACCTCGGCGTCTTCGGTCTTGGCCGGCGCGATAACGTCGGCAAAATGACGCCGTACATGGCCACGGTAGCGCTCCAGTTCAGCGCTGAAACTGTCCCAGTCGCTCGCACCCATAACGCAGGCCAGCCGCAGACGCTCGGTACTGCCGGTGGGCAGTTCCTGGGTTTGCTGGTCATCACGGGCCTGGATCGCGTGCTCGACATTGCGCAAATAGGTATAGGCCGCCTGCAGCTCATCGATGGCATTCTCGGGCATGCCGAATTCCGTCAGCAGCGGCAGAATATTGAGCAGTTCGCGCTGTTGCAGCCTTGTATCGCGCCCACCGCGAATCAGCTGAAACGCCTGGGCAATGAATTCCACCTCGCGGATACCACCCGAACCCAGCTTGATGTTCTGTTCCAGCCCCTTGCGACGCACCTCGCGATTGATCATTTCCTTCATGTCGCGCAAGGATTCGAAGGCACTGAAATCGATGTACTTGCGGTAGACAAAGGGACGCAACA
>JBFGZM010000278.1:0-5314 GCA_041586815.1 Marinobacterium sp.
ATCCAGCGGCTGAACAATGACACAGCCCTGCTCTGCCCAGTATTGCTGCAGAGCCAGGATCAAACCCTGGAAGGTGCTGACGTCTGAGGTCACCTTTTCGGTCACGGAGATCACCATCTTTAATAGTCGGTTGGCCAAAATTAGAGCGAAATTATACACGAAAAGCGACGCGTCCGAGGTTCGAGGCCACCGGAGCGGCCGGGAAATTCGATATACTGTGCCACTTCACAAACACGGCTGTGGATGGGCGTTGCATTGGATAAAGTAAAAGCGGTATTGGCCATGCTGGTGCTGGGCGTGCTGGCACTGTTGCCGCTCAAGTGGGCGCAGTCACTGGGAGCCTGGTTTGGTCGCAGGCAACTGAAAAGTCCCGACGGCAAACTGGCGGGCAATACCCGACGCAACATCGAGCTCTGCTTCCCCGAGCTGGAGGCGTCTGCACGGGAAACGCTGATTGAACAAAGCCTGGCAGAAACCGGCCGTTCAATGGCGGAGATGGGCATGTCCTGGCTCTGGTCGCCTGAGCGGAGCCTGAAGAATATCCGGGCGGTAAACGGCGAGTCGCTGATCACTGAAACCCTGGCGTCAGGCCGGGGAATTATCCTGATCGCACCTCACCTGGGCAACTGGGAGGTACTGAACCTTTACCTGTCCAAGCGCTACCCCTTCACTGCAATGTACAAACCGCCGCGCCTGAAACTGATGGATGACCTGATCAAGCGCATGCGTGCCCGCCTGGGGACCCGCATGGCGCCAGCAAACGCTTCCGGCGTGCGCATGGTAATGAAAGCACTCAAGCGTACCGAGATGGTGGGTATCCTGCCCGACCAGGAGCCTGATGAGAACAGCGGTGTATTCGCTCCCTTCTTTGGGGTTGATGCCCTGACCATGAAGTTGCTGCCCCAGCTGGCGCGTCAGACCAAAGCCCGGGTGATCTGTGGCTATGCCAAGCGACTGCCTAAGGGGGAAGGGTTTGAAATCTATTTCCGCGAAGCCGAGGATGGCCTGGATAATCCGGATCTTGAACAGGCCGCGGCGGCCATGAACCGTTCGGTGGAAGCCTGTGTGCGTGCCCTGCCCAGCCAGTACCAATGGGAGTACCGTCGTTTCAGTCGTCGTCCTGCGGGGCAGCCACGGCGATACGGCAAGGCTTGAGGGCTGAAGCGAGCGGAAATTAAAACGGCGGCGTCCCCCTGGGGTCGCCGTCGTTTTTTCAGCGGCGCCAGAAAATGGGGGTAAAGAGTACCAGCAGTGTGAAGACCTCAAGACGCCCCAGCAGCATGGCAAAGCACAGAATCCATTTGGCGGTGTCGTTCAGACTGCCAAAGTGAACCGAAACGTCCCCCAGGCCCGGGCCCAGGTTGTTCAGTGTGGCGCCCACTGCTGACCAGGCGGTGACCTGATCGAGCCCTGTGCCCAGCAGCGCGATCAGCATCAGTACGAAGACCAGCAGGTAGACCGAGAAAAATCCCCATACCGCTTCCAGCACCCGGTCCGAGATGGGCCTGTTGCCGACCTTGACCGAGATGATCGCATTGGGGTGCACCAGTCGCTGAATCTCGCGATAGCCCTGCTTCAGGATCAGCAGGATACGGATAACCTTCATGCCACCCCCGGTGGAGGCGGCGCAGCCACCGGCAAAGGCGGTCACAAACAGCAGGAACGGCAGCATGACCGGCCAGTTGGCGAAGTCGGCGGTGGAAAAGCCGGTGGTGGTGGCAATGGATACCACCATGAATACGGCCCGGCGCAGGGCTTCGTTGATGGCGTAGGTCTGGGTCAGCGCCAGTACCATGAAGGTGATCAGGGCAGTGGAAGCCAGCAGGGTCAGGTAGAAGCGAAACTCCGGGTCCTGAAAATAGTGGCTGATCGAGCGCTGGCGCCAGGCAAAAAAATGCAGGCCGAAATTAACCCCCGACAGGAGCATGAAAAAGATCGCGATGCTCTCGATAACCGGGCTGTCAAAGTAGCCGATACTGGCGTCATGGGTCGAAAAACCGCCGATGGCCACGGTCGAGAAGCTGTGCGCGATGGCGTCGAATACCGTCATGCCGGCCAGCCAGTACCCCAGGGCGCAGAGTACCGTGAGCGAAAGGTAAATATACCAGAGGGCCTTGGCGGTTTCGGTAATGCGGGGTGTCAGCTTTGAATCCTTTACCGGCCCGGGTGTTTCGGCCCGGTACAGCTGCATGCCACCAATGCCCAGCATGGGCAGTATGGCCACGGCCAGCACGATGATCCCCATGCCGCCAAGCCACTGCAGTTGCTGGCGGTAGAACAGAATAGAGGGCGGCAGCCAGTCGATACCGGTCATCACCGTGGCGCCGGTGGTGGTAAGGCCCGAAACGGACTCGAACACGGCATCCACGATGCGCAAATGCGGATAGTCCGCCAGCATCAGCGGTACGGCCCCGAACAGCCCCAGTACGGTCCAGAACAGCACGGTAATCAGGAAGCCGTCACGGGTGCGCAGATCTTCCCTCACGCGGTATACCGGCAACCAGAAGAAAAAACCGGTGAGCAGGGTAATGGCAAAGCCCGCGAGAAAGGATTTGTGTGCACCGTCTTCATAGAGGTAAGACACCAGCAGCGCCGGCAGCATGGTGATGCTGAAGATCATCAGCAGAATGCCAAGAATTTTTAATATGACTCTATAGCGCATAGGGCGGCTGCCGCTCAGAAAAAGGCGAGTCCAACCTGGAACAGACGCTCCACATCGCGGATGCGGCGCTTGTCTACCAGGAACAGAATGACGTGGTCGCCGTTCTCGATCACGACATCATCGTGGGCGATCAGTACCTCGTCGTTACGGATGATGGCGCCGATGGTAGTACCCGGCGGCAGGTCTATATCCTCGATGGCCCGTCCGACAACCTTGGAGCTGCGCCTGTCACCATGGGCCACGGCCTCGATCGCTTCGGCCGCGCCTCGGCGCAGTGAGTGCACTGCGGCCACATCGCCACGGCGCACATGGGTCAGCAGAGCGCTAATGGTTGTCTGCTGGGGAGAAATGGCGATATCGATCACGCCCCCCTGCACCAGGTCGACGTAGGCCGGATTGTTGATCAGCGTCATGACGGTGCGGGCACCCAGGCGCTTGGCCAGCATCGAGGCCATGATGTTGGCCTCGTCGTCGTTGGTCAGGGCGAGGAAAACATCGGTGTCCTCGATGTTTTCCTCGATCAGCAGTTCCCGGTCCGAGGCGCTGCCGTGCAGCACGATGGTGTTTTCAAGGCTCTTGGCCAGGGCATTGCAGCGCTGAATGCCGCGCTCGATGATTTTTACCTGGAACTGGTTTTCGATATTGGCGGCCAGGCGGGCACCGATATTGCCGCCACCGGCGATGATCAGTCGCTTGTAGGGGTTGTCGAGGCGGCGCAGTTCGCTCATGACCGCGCGTATGTCTCGCCGTGCAGCGATGAAGAACACTTCGTCGTCGGCTTCGATAACCGTATTGCCCTGCGGGATTATGGGCCTGTCCTGGCGAAAAATGGCGGCGACGCGCGTATCGACGGCGGGCATATGGGTGCGCAGATAGGATATTTCGCGCCCGACCAGCGGGCCGCCGTAGTAGGCCTTCACTGCGACCAGCTGGGCCTGACCTTCGGCAAAATCCAGAACCTGCAGTGCGCCCGGGTGCTGAATCAGACGCTGGATATGCTGAGTGACCAGCTGCTCCGGGCTGATCAGAACGTCTACCGGAATGGCCTGGTTCTTGAAAATCTCCCCTTCCTTGCGCAGGTAGTCGTGCTCGCGTACACGGGCAATTTTGGTTGGGGTATTGAACAGGGTATGGGCCAGCTGGCAGGCGATCATGTTGACCTCATCGCTGTTGGTCACGGCGATCAGCATGTCGGCATCCCGGGCCCCGGCGCGCTCCAGCACGCTGGGGTATGAGGCCTTGCCCTCAATGGTGCGGATATCGAGCCTGTCCTGCAGCTCACGCAGGCGTCCACTGTCGGTATCAACGATGGTGATATCGTTGGCCTCGATGGCGAGGTTCTCAGCCAGAGTGCCGCCAACCTGGCCGGCGCCCAGTAGGATGATTTTCATAGGTTAGCAGGGCCTGCCCTGGTTAGTTGGCGGGTTTCTCGAGTACAGCGTAGTAAAAACCGTCGTGTCCGCCTGGCTGCGGGAAAAGCTGGCGGCCCAGCGGCCTGGCATGGCCCCAGTCGGCCTCTACGGCAAGGTGCTGGACCTCCGGGCGCTTCTTGATAAACCGGGCCACCAGACGCTCGTTCTCCTGGGGGAAAATGGAGCAGGTCGCATACAGCAGCTTGCCGCCGGGGCTGAGCATGTTCCAGCAGTTTTCCAGAATGGCCAGCTGCAGGTCCGCCAGGCGCTTGAGGTCTTCGTTGCGGCGCAGGTACTTGATGTCCGGGTGGCGTCGTATAACGCCGGTAGCGCTGCAGGGCGCATCAATCAGGATGCGGTCGTAGCTCTGGCCATCCCACCAGCTGTCGCTGGAGGCGTCGCCGAGGGTCACCTTGCAGCTCAGTTTGAGGCGCTGCAGATTCTGCTGAATGCGCTCGGCACGTCGTGCATCCAGTTCCACCGCTTCCACGGACGCCAGCGCCGGCTCCTGTTCCAGCAGGTGGCACAGCTTGCCGCCAGGAGCCGCGCAGGCATCCAGCACCCGCTGGCCTGGCTTGAGGTCGAGCAGGGATGCCGACAGCTGTGCCGCCTCATCCTGCACGCTGACCAGGCCTTCATTAAATCCCGGAAGTTCTGTGACATCACAGGCCTGGGTGAGATAGATCGCGGTGTCGGCGAAGGCACCAGGGGTGGCTTCGATTCCGGCGATATAGAGCTGCTCAAGGTAGGCGTCGCGGCTGCTCTGGCGTGTATTGAGTCGCAGTGTCATGGGGGCCGGCTGATCGTTGGCCAGCATGATCTGGGGCCAGTGATCGGGCCAGTTTTGCTGCAGCTTGCCGATCATCCAGTCGGGATGGTTGTACTGCAGGCGCGGGTTGTCCCCCAGGGCTTCCATGATGCTGTCACGCTCGCGCTGAAAGCGGCGCAGCACGGCATTGACCAGGCCTCGGGCCCAGTCTTTTTTCAGATCGGCCGTGGCATCCACGGTTTCACTGATGGCGGCGTGATCGGCAATGCGGGTCTGATCGAGCTGGTATAGCCCGAGCAGAACCAGTGCCTGCAGGTCGGCATCCTTGTCGCGAAAGGGCTTTTGCAGCAGGTGATCGGCGATCAGGGCGAGTCTGGGTTCATACCGCATGGTGCCGTAGCAGAGCTGCTGCAGCAGCGCGCGATCCCTGGGAACGCAGGTGTAGAGCGCGGTGGGAAGTGTGGCGCTGAG
>JBFGZM010000279.1:0-5284 GCA_041586815.1 Marinobacterium sp.
GCATGGTATTCGAAGCGCGGATCGATTTCGATCGAGCTGGACCCGGTCATGCCCTGCATGACAAATTTCTCCTGCGCTTCCACTGGCAGGGCGTGACGCACCTTCATGCGGTAGATGACAAAGATCACCAGCAGCGTTTCCAGTACCGCAAGAAACTGGAACAGGGCGTCGTTGCCGAACTGCTTCATGGCCAGCGACGCCGCATAAGGGCCGATAATGCTGCCCAGGGCGTAGACGGCAATCAGGCCGCCCATGGCGGCAACCATGTCATTCTGCAGCACCTTGTCGAAGGTTTCCGAGATGCTCATCGGATAGATACAGGCAATGATGCCAGTCGTGATAGCGATGGCGAGCATCAGTGGATAGCGGCTGTCCAGCGCCGACAGCAGCGGCACCGACAGGCAGGCGCCGATGGTGACCAGCAGCAGGCCAAACAGCACGGTTCGACGGTCGAAATGATCCGACAGAAAGCCCACCGGAATCTGCAGTATAAAGGCACCAAAGATGGCGGAGGCCATAAAGAGTGACAACTCGAAGCCGCTCAGCCCGTGGCTGGTGGCGAAGATCGGCAACATGTTCAGCAGGCCGCTGTAGAGCAGGCCGCAGAAGAAGCAGGCAACGACCCCCAGGGGCGACAGGCGAAACAGGTCCAGCATCGACATGGAGCGAATATCCGCCACTGTGGGGCCGGACTTGCGGCTCATGACAATGGGCACCAATGCGAGCGCCAGCAGCATGCCGGCCACCATGAACAGGGTCTGGGAGCTGGGATCCGCCAGGTTCAGCAGAAACTGGCCGATGAAAAAGGCGCCCATGATTACGATCTGGTTGGCGGCCAGGATGCGGCCACGGGTTTTCGCCGTGGCACTTTCGCTCAGCCAGCTGTCGATGGCGGCAAAGGTACAGGCGATACAGAAGCCCATCAGCATGCGCATGGCGCCCCAGAGCCAGGCATTGGTTGACAGGCCACAGGCCAGAATACTGATGGCCGACAGGGCCGCAACGGCAGCAAACATGCGGATATGGCCGGCGCGAATGATCAGTACCCGGCTGTAGAGACCGCCGAACAGCATGCCGACGGCATACATCGACAGCACCATACCGATGGTGTCCGTATTCATGCCCTCAATACCCATGCGTACGGGTAGCAGCAGGCCGATAAGACCGAAGCCGAGCATCATGATAAAACAGCTCAGCAGCAGCGAAAACAGGGGAAGCAGGGTGACGAGCACGACGGGTTTCCAAACGAAGAGGGAGACAAGGACAGGCGCAATCTAGTTTTGCCGACAGGTGAAGTCAAACACACTCTCGTCAATCAGTAAATAAATCTGCAATCGGTAACAGGGGCGGGATAATAGCCTGCCCAAGCGGGGCTGTTGCGTCCTTGTCGCCGGATCAAAGGGCCTATTGCATGAGCGTTGCAAAACAGGGCCATCAGATGTCACCGCGGGTTCTGGCACGGGTGTACAGGGTAAACCGAATGCCGGGTACAGCAGAGCAACCAATGGAGTATTACTCAAAGCACGGCCTTGATCGTTTGTGCGACTCGAATCTGTGATTCGAGGATTGAATGGTCCAGTGAGGACAGACGCGGCGGGTTCGAGTAAAGCTCGGAGTGATGGGGCTGGCAGCCAGCAGGCGTTGCACCACGCAAGGAAGCTCTGCGATCGTTCGCGGCGGGACGCCGCTCCTACGAAAACGGGAAAGGAGTGGTGGGCCCAGCAGAGCAACGAAACGAGCTTTACTCAAAGCACAGCTTTGATCGTTTTGTGCGACTCGAGTCTGTGATTCGAGGATTGAATAGTCCAATGAGGACTGCTGCGACTGAAAGGAGTGGTGGGCCCAGCAGGACTTGAACCTGCGACCAATCGATTATGAGTCGATTGCTCTAACCAACTGAGCTATGGGCCCGTCAAAGAGGGCGAATTATAACGGCTGCTGTTGCCGGAGCCAATAGCCGTTTGAAATTCCTCTGGTTTTCTTGAGCGCTCGGAGTGCAGCTGACGTATGGGCAACAAAAAACCGCAGCCGGGAGCTGCGGTTTTTAGTGTTTCCTGTCGCCAGTGCGGGCTTACTCGTCGAGGAAGCTGCGCAGGTGATCGGAGCGACTGGGGTGGCGCAGTTTGCGCAACGCCTTGGCTTCGATCTGGCGAATTCGCTCACGGGTGACATCGAACTGCTTGCCGACTTCTTCCAGCGTGTGGTCGGTGTTCATGTCGATACCAAACCGCATGCGCAGCACCTTGGCTTCGCGGGCGGTCAGGCCGGCCAGAACTTCGCGGGTCGCTTCACGCAGGCCTTCACCAGTGGCGGAATCCACCGGGGAAGACAGGGTGATGTCTTCGATAAAGTCGCCGAGGCTGGAGTCTTCATCGTCACCGATCGGTGTCTCCATGGAGATCGGTTCCTTGGCGATCTTCAGCACCTTGCGAATCTTGTCTTCCGGCATGTCCATGCGCTCGGCCAGTTCTTCCGGCGTCGCTTCACGGCCCATTTCCTGCAACATCTGGCGGGAAATGCGATTGAGCTTGTTGATGGTCTCAATCATGTGCACCGGAATACGGATGGTGCGCGCCTGGTCGGCAATGGAGCGTGTAATCGCCTGACGAATCCACCAGGTGGCGTAGGTCGAGAACTTGTAGCCGCGACGGTATTCGAACTTGTCCACAGCCTTCATCAGGCCGATGTTGCCTTCCTGAATCAGGTCAAGGAACTGCAGACCGCGGTTGGTGTATTTCTTGGCAATGGAAATAACCAGGCGCAGGTTGGCCTCGACCATCTCTTTCTTGGCACGGCGGGCGCGAGCCTCGCCAATCGACATGCGACGGTTGATTTCCTTGATTTCGGTGAGGTCGATCTTGGCCTCATCCTGAATCTGGATCAGCTTTTTCTGCGCTCGCTTCAGGTCAGGCAGGTTGCGCTGCATGGCGCCGGCGTAAGCAGGACCCTTGGCGATGATTTCCTCAAACCACTGGGTGTTTGACTCGTTGCCCGGAAATGCCTTGATAAAGTCACGACGCGGCATCTGGGCACGCTGGGTGCAGATGCGCATGATGGACCTTTCCTGTTCGCGGATGCGGGCAACGCAGGCACGTACACGGGTCACGAGCAGTTCGTAATAGCGCGGCGACAGCTTGATGGGCGAGAAGGCTTCCCCCAGAGAGGTCAGGGCGTCCATGGCGGCGGGCGATGTACGATCACCGCTAACCATCGCGAGGTTTACTGCTTCAAGCTTGTCCAGCAGGTTGGCGAAGCGCTGACGGGCTTCCTCGGGATCGGGGCCGCGGTCCTTTTCCTCGGTGTCGTCGTCGCTGTCGTCGTCGTCATCGTCGTCATCGTCGTCATCGTCTTCTTCGTCGACTTCTTCGGTCTCGGGCACTTCGAGGACGAAGTTGCTTTCGTCCGGGTCGATGTAGCCGCTGAAGATATCGCTCAGACGACCTTCTTCCTGCAGCGTGACTTCATAGGCGCCGAGCAGGGTTTCAACCGAGCCGGGGAAGCAGGCCAGGGCTGACATGACTTCGCGAATGCCTTCCTCAATGCGTTTGGCGATCAGAATCTCGCCTTCGCGGGTCAGCAGTTCGACCGTACCCATTTCGCGCATGTACATGCGTACCGGGTCTGTGGTGCGGCCGGCGTCGGAGTCGACTGCTGCGAGTGCGGCAACCGCGTCCTCGTCAGCTTCTTCGGCCGAGTCGCCTTCGGTCATGAGCAGTGTTTCGGCGTCCGGGGCTTCCTCGGTAACCGAGATGCCCAGTTCGTTGATCATGCGGATGATGTCTTCGACCTGATCCGGATCAGCGATATCTTCTGGCAGATGATCGTTTACTTCGGAATAGGTCAGGTAGCCCTGTTCCTTGCCTCGGGCGATCAGTTCCTTGAGACGAGATTGCTGCTGAGAGGTATCTGTCATAGAGGCCCTACGAGAAGATGAAAGATAGGTAGCGTAAAAGAGAGCGCGATATTATACATTCGAAGACGGCTTAAATCCAGTTAGCGCCGGTTACCGGCGCCACACTCATTAAAAATAGACCAGATTCCTGCAGCGAGAGTTGCGCAGCACCGAAGATTAATTTTGACGGCTGGTCAGCAGAGCGTTAAGGCGCTGCTTTTCGTCCTGGGTCAGTGGGGACTGGCGGTTCTTTTTCAGCAGGGCGTCGAGCTCCATCTCCGGCCTGCGTTCGCGTAGCAGACGGGCGATGGTGTCCTGCAATTCGCGCTCGGCGCCCTGCTGCAGGGGGGTGTTGTGGGCGATTTCGTTCAGCATCATCAGCCAGGCGGCGCGCTGAGGATCCTCCTGCCAGTCGATAACCAGGGTGCCAATGGAGGAGCCGGGCGTGCTCTGCAGGTACCCCAGCAGGGCGATCAGCATGTCGGCGTTGCGTTCGGCCATGCCCTGCAGCTCGCTGGCGGGCGGGATGCTTGTCGCGAGTTCCGGGAAATGCAGCAGGCAGGAGATCGCCTTGTCGCACAGATCGAGGTTGCCGGACTTGCTGCGGGCCCTGGTGCGCTGGCCCGCCGTGCCGGTATCGCCGCGAGGCTCGTATGACTGGCCCGGGTGTGGGCCAGGCTGAGAGCCGGAATAGCCCTGCGATGCTCCTGCAGAGCGGCTTCCCTGTGCAGAGGAGGCCTGTGGTGGCGGTTGTGGGCGCTCGGGTGTCACGCTGTCGCTGGTGGCCTGGTGCAGGTTGATAACGCTGTTGATCTGCTCCAGTGACAGCCCGGTAATCTCGCAGATGCGCTCAAGCATCATTTGTTGCAGCAGGCTGGGCTGCATGGCACGGATCAGGGGCAGGGCGCGGGTACTGAAGCGGGCACGGCCGTCCATGCTTTCAAGGTCGGCCTGCTCAGTCTGGGAGCGGAAAAAGTATTCCGACAGCGGCAGTGCCTGGTCGATACGGGTCTGGAAGGCATCCCGCCCTTCACTGCGCACCAGGCTGTCCGGGTCTTCGCCTTCGGGCAAAAACAGGAAGCGCGCTTCCTGGCCGTCGCGGATCACCGGCAGGGTGGTTTCCAGTGCGCGCCCCGCGGCCTTGCGACCGGCGGCATCGCCATCGAAACAGAACACCACTTCAGGTACAACCTTGAACAGTCGTTCCAGGTGCTGCGCACTGGTGGCGGTGCCTAGCGTTGCCACCGCGTAGTGAATGCCATGCTGGGCCAGGCCCACGACATCCATATAGCCTTCCACGATCAGCAGGCGCTGCAGCTGACTGTTGGTCTGGCGTGCCTCATACAGGCCATAAAGCTCACGGCCCTTGTGGAAGGTTTCGGTTTCGGGCGA
>JBFGZM010000280.1:0-5259 GCA_041586815.1 Marinobacterium sp.
CAGCCTTACCTGAAAGTACGACCTATATTTATGCACACATTTTCGATGTCCTGTTTTAGAACTTCGTCCTGTTTTTCATAAGTAAGCGCCACTTTTAGTCCAACGACCTTTTCTTATAAAGGTCATTAAATTACTCTTGAATTATCAGGAAATACATTATGTCTACTACTACCGGCACCGTAAAATGGTTCAACGAAGCTAAAGGTTTTGGTTTCATCGAACAGGAATCTGGTCCTGACGTTTTCGCTCACTTCCGTGCGATCAACGGTTCTGGATTCAAGACTCTGGTCGAAGGCCAGAAAGTTGAGTTCACAGTGACTCAGGGCCAGAAGGGTCCTCAGGCTGAGAACATCACCGTTCTGTAAATTACAGAATCGTGAATGGCATCGTAGCAATATGATGTCACCCTCGACTCTCAGGAGTTGAGCGATAAAAAAGGCGAAACCTTCGGGGTTCGCCTTTTTTTGTGGGCGCACGGAAATGGTTGGTTATTGGTAAACCGGCAGCTTTCAGCCGTAAGCTGACAGCTTTAAGGCTACGGCTGCTTTGCCCTTATCTTCCTTGCCCCTCTTACCTTGCCCCTTGAGCCTGCTCTCATAATCACGAATCACACATTAGGACCCGCTATGGGTCATTGGTAGATCGACGCCCCGTCTCTGTTAAACTGGCGGGCCTGTGGCGCCCGGCCCGGGTGTATTGATTAACTGCTGCTGCGAAACCTCCATGACACAACCGACACTCTGTATAGGCCTGAGCAATCCCAAGAGCCCGACCAACGTGGGCGCCGTGATGCGTGCGGCGGGCTGCTTTGGCGCGGATGCGGTGTTCTATACCGGCGAGCGCTACCCGCGGGCGAAGAAATTCCATACCGATACCAAGCAGGCCAGCCAGAATATTCCGCTCAATGCGGTCGAGTCGCTGCTGGATGCGGTGCCCGACAATGCCGCCATCGTCTGTGTGGAACTGGTGGAAGGGGCGCAGTCGCTCACAAGCTTCCAGCACCCCGAGAGCGCCTTCTATATATTCGGACCGGAAGATGGCAGCCTGAGCCAGGCGCTGGTGGATCGCGCCCAGGCGGTGGTGTATATCCCCACAGTGGGATGCCTGAATCTGGCAGCCACGGTGAATGTGCTGCTGTACGACCGCCTGGCCAAAAGTGCCAGTGCACCTGCCAGTGATGAACTCATTCGCAGCAGCCGCGATCGAAATAACCGGGTGCGGGTGAAAACGGCAGAAGAGCTGCACGCACCGGGTTAGAGCATTTTCATGAAACACTTGCCTGTCGATCGAGGTTGTTTTGAGTGCTTCCTGACTTCGAGGTGGCCGGATATGGGTCGATGTAAGATGAAAGTGCTCTAGTGCCTATTGCCACCGAAACATCAGAGCGGCTCTTCTTCCCCCTTGTGACGCCGGCGAGCGCTGAGGTCATTATGCGATCAGGCCTGAAAGGTTGATACAGGGGCTGTATCGACGCCGATTGGCACATGGATGTGCGTTAGCGGCGCCCGCATAGTGACTTCAGAGCGCAGCGGAAAGGCTTCATCGGGGCGTGCTTTCTTTAGTTGTTTTCTTTGCACGAGCAAAGAAAGTAACGCGCCAGCAAGGCGCAACGTGAGCCATCAAACCGCTCCGATATCCCGGCCTGCGCATGCTCCAACGCGGTCATTTTAATCTCGTCTCAACTATCGGAATTAGTCGATGCAAGATGAAAGTACTCTAGCGTTTTAATTAGCGCCCCGGCACAGGGCATTCGCCGGCGCAATGCAGTAAAATACCGCCTTTACTATAACCAAGTAACTCTGAAACCCCCGAGGCACGATGGCGCTAGCGCGCATCATGTGGCCGTATTGCGCGCGCCATGTTCTGCTTCACGGGTTCCCGCTTTTCGGAATTTGTCACATGATTCGCCTGACCAATATCAAGCTGCCGCTGGATCACAAGGATGCCGCGCTCAAGGATGCCATTCTGACCACGCTGGGCATCAGCGCGGATCAGCTGCAGAGCTTTGAAGTGCACCGTCGTGGCTACGATGCCCGCAAGAAAACCAATATCGTGCTGATCTACACCCTGGATGTGCAGACCACGCAGGACGATGCCTTGCTGGAGAAATTCGCCGGGCACCAGCTGATCAAGCGGACACCGGACATGGCTTACAGCTTCGTGGCCCAGGCACCGGTGGAGCTGACCGAGCGCCCGGTGGTGATTGGTTTTGGCCCCTGCGGATTGCTGGCGGGCCTGGTGCTGGCGCAGATGGGTTACAGGCCGATTATTCTGGAGCGTGGCAAGGAAGTGCGCGAGCGCACCAAGGACACCTTCGGTTTCTGGCGCAAGAAGGTGCTCAACACCGAATCCAATGTGCAGTTTGGCGAGGGCGGTGCCGGCACCTTTTCCGATGGCAAGCTCTACAGCCAGATCAAGGACCCGAAGCACTACGGCCGCAAGGTACTGAGTGAGTTTGTCGCTGCCGGTGCGCCGGAAGAAATCATGTTCGTCAGCAAGCCCCATATCGGTACGTTCCGGCTGGTGTCGATGGTGGAGAAGATGCGCGCCAGCATTATCGAGCTTGGTGGCGAGATCCGTTTCAGTGCCCGCGTGGATGATCTGCATATCGAGGAGGGCCAGGTCACGGGCCTGACCCTCGCCGGTGGCGAGCAGATCAGATCGAAACATATTGGACTGGCCGTCGGGCACAGCGCCCGGGACACCTTCCAGATGCTGTACGACAAGAACGTGTACATGGAAGCCAAGCCGTTTTCAGTGGGCTTTCGTATTGAACACCAGCAGTCCCTGATCGACGAAGCCCGCTTTGGCGACAATGCAGGCAACGAGATTCTGGGTGCCGCCGACTACAAGCTGGTGCATCACTGCAAGAATGGCCGTTCCGTGTACAGCTTCTGCATGTGCCCGGGGGGCACCGTGGTGGCGGCGACTTCGGAAGAGCACCGCGTGGTCACCAACGGCATGAGCCAGTACTCGCGCAACGAGCGCAATGCCAACAGCGCCGTGGTAGTGGGCATTGATCCGTCGGATTACCCGGGCCATCCGCTGGCGGGCGTCGACTTCCAGCGCAGGCTCGAAAGCCTGGCCTATGAACTGGGCGGCGCCAACTACGATGCGCCGGCACAGAAGGTTGGCGACTTCCTCAAGGGTGTTTCCTCCGAGGGGCTCGGGAGCGTGGAGCCCTCGTTCAAGCCCGGCATCAAGCTGACCGACCTGTCCCCGGCACTGCCGGATTTCTGTATCGAGGCCCTGCGCGAGGCGATTCCGGCCTTTAACCGCAAGATCCGTGGTTTTGCGCTGGAAGATGCCATCCTCACGGGCATCGAAACCCGTACTTCGTCGCCGGTGAACATCAAGCGCGGCGATGACCTGCAGAGCCTCAATACCCGCGGGCTTTTCCCGGCGGGCGAGGGCGCAGG
This sequence comes from Marinobacterium sp., assembly GCA_041586815.1. Classification (GTDB taxonomy): domain Bacteria; phylum Pseudomonadota; class Gammaproteobacteria; order Pseudomonadales; family Balneatricaceae; genus Marinobacterium_A. The sequence goes on from JBFGZM010000280.1 coordinate 3,420, forward strand.
CTATGCCGGCGGTATTATGTCTGCGGCCATTGATGGCATTCGCATCGCCGAAGCCATGGCGCTCAGCATTAACGAAAGCCGCTAAGGTGAAGTCCAGGGTTGCACGGCTGGATCGCTTTATCAGTGTGCAGACCGGTATCAACCGCAAGCACGTGCGCCTGATGCTGGCCCAGGGGCGGGTGCGGGTGGATGGCGTGCAGGCAACCGATATCCAGCAGCCGGTGGGCGAGTTCAGCCAGGTGCTGCTCGATGGCAAGGTGCTGCAGGCCAACCGGGCGCGCTATGTCATGCTGCACAAGCCCGTGGGCGTGGTGAGCGCCACCGTCGATACCCAACACCGCACCGTGATCGACCTGCTGAATAGCCCCTGGGCACAGGAGCTGCATATAGCCGGGCGGCTGGACCTGAACTCTTCCGGACTCTTGCTGCTCACCAACGATGGCCGCTGGTCCCGCAGCCTGAGTTCGCCGGATTCCGGGGTGAGCAAAAAGTACCGCGTGACCCTGGCCAACCCCATCGGCGAGGAATACATTGCAGCCTTTGCCGGCGGCATGTATTTCGCCTGTGAAGGCATCACTACCCGGCCCGCCGGGCTGCGGATACTCGATGAAAGGGTGGCGGAAGTCACCCTCACCGAGGGACGCTATCATCAGATCAAGCGCATGTTCGGTCGCTTTCGCAACCCCGTGCTGGCTCTGCAGCGCAGCAGCATCGGCAACCTGGCGCTGGACCCTGCGCTTGAACCCGGGCAGAGTCGTGAGCTGACGCCGGAGGAAGTACAGAGCATCAGAACGGCTAACGGGAAAAACACCGCGGGGTAACGGGCGATGACGGATGACATCATCATCCTGGTGCACGGCTTCAACAAGGGGCGGCGGGACATGGCCTACCTGGAGGCGGGCCTTGTGCACGCAGGCTGGAACACCCATGCGTTAAGCCTGCCGACCCTGTTCGGTGACATGGATGCCTGTGTCGCCGCCATGGCCGCACAGCTTGCAGGTATCAGCGGGCGTTACCGCCGGGTGCACTACGTGGCCCACAGTCTGGGAGGCCTGATCACCCTGAATTTCATTCGTCAAACCCGGCCGCAGAATCTGGGTCGCTGCGTCTTTATTGCCACGCCCCACGCAGGCTCGCCACTGGCGACGCTTGCCAACGCCATCCCGTTCTACGCCAAACTGTTCAAACCCGTGGCCGAGCTGCTGCCCTCCGGGGCTTATGACAACTGCCATGCGGAATCCGGCCTGAGTCTGGGGGTGATAGCCGGCAGCAATAACAACAGCCTGTTGGGAAAACTGTTTTTGGCCCCGCAGAGCGATGGCAGCGTGGAGGTGGCTTCCGTTCTTGCCGGCAACGCCACCGACAGCCTGGTGCTGCCCTATGGCCACAAGGAGATACATCACCGGCCGGAAACGCTGGCGCAGGTACTGGCGTTTCTGAGCCGGGGTTCCTTTAATCCAAGCGATTAAGAATGACGTTGCGCGGGGCAGGCTGTCGCGTATTCTTGCGCTTAGCCACAGCCCCTAGCAGGAGGCAGGTATACTCCAGCAACAGATTTCAGAGCACTCTCATCGCATCTATATGCCAGCAGACACGTTCGAACACGGTTAAATCCCCTGTACCGATCAGTTCCAGGGGAGATTTCCCTTCGTAATACGGGTCGTCATGGGGGCTTGACATGTAACCGTACCGGTCCTCGGGCTCGTCGAAGATTGTGCCAAGGTCTGAATGGATATTGAGCACGAAGGTCACGCGCTCACATTGTTCCTCACTGAGGACCTCGGGAAATGGCTGATCAGGATCTAGCTTCAGGATAGCGAGTGCCTGATGTGGAGTGCAC
>JBFGZM010000281.1:0-5251 GCA_041586815.1 Marinobacterium sp.
GCGGACGCCAGCGCGGCCCTGATACCGAAGTACCCCGACTCTGCGGCATCATCCTGGTCACTGGTACCACCGAGTGCAAACACCTCCAGGCAGGCAAGCCGGGACTCCTCGCGCTGCAGGTTTTCGCCCTCGCCGCGCGCAATATCGGCGATGGAGCGCAACATAATGGTGGTGGATACCGGCAGTTCAACGGCCAGGGCAGCAAGCCCCAGCGCCCCGCCCGCGGCACCGCTGAGCGCGGCCGTTGCCCTGTGGATGCGATTGGACGCCGGCTGCGGGCCCTCTTCCAACGTAAAAACGGCCGTTCGCAGCGCCATTTCAAGGGACCGGGTAACGGCCGCCATAATGGTTTTGTGGGCAGCCGGTGGCAGAAGCTTTATCGCCCCGTCTATCGGTGTGGCCAGCGAGCTGGATAACCTCGCGGCGATTCCCGGGTTTTCAAGCAACCGCTTTGCATTTTTCAGTTGTTCCATGTGCTCTGCATCGAATGACATTGGCATACAGACTCCTTTTTAAACCTGGCAGACACAGGGTACCCGTTTTGCGGGCACGGACCGGCTCAGCGGCCATCCCTGGCACCTTGCCGCATGATCACTACTTGATCACTACCTGATCACGAGGCGGATCAGGGCCGCAGATCTTCCTCCTCCTGCGCCTGGGTAGGCACCAGGTCCTCGCTTTGCAGGTTCATCCACAGCAACAGATCGCTGGCCACATAGATTGATGAGTAGGTACCCACCCCGATGCCAACCAGCAACGCCGTGGCAAACCCGTGAATCATGGTGCCGCCAAACACGAACAGCGCAATGACCACCAGCAGCGTGGTAAAGGAGGTCATCAGGGTTCGGCTCAGGGTCTCGTTCAGCGACAGATTGATAAGGTCCCGCGTGCTGCCCTGGCGCCGGCGCCGAATGTTTTCGCGGATACGATCCGCCACCACCAGGGTATCGTTGAGGGAATAGCCGATAACCGCCAGTATCGCGGCCAGTACGGTGAGGTCGAATTCCCAGCCAAACAGCGAAAAAGCACCCAGCACGATGATGACATCATGGAACAGCGCCACCACTGCACCAATGGCGAACTTCAGCTGGAACCGGAACGATACATAGAGGGTGATCATCGCCAACGCCACCAGCACGCCCATCCCTCCGCGCTCACGCAGATCCTCGCCGACCTGGGCACCGACAAACTCGGTTCGGCGCAGCTCAACCGCCTGATGGGTGGCGCTTTGCAGCACGTGCAGTACCTTCTCGCCGATCTCGGGCGTATAGCTGGATGATAACCGGATCAGGACATCGTTGAGCGATCCAAATGTTTGCACCAGGGCGCCGTCATGACCGGCCGACGCCAGTAGCACACGAACATCTTCCAGGCGCGGCGCCTGGCTGTAGCCGACCTCAATCAGAGTGCCACCGGTAAAATCCAGCCCCAGTGGCAGGCCGTTAAACAGCAGCGATGCCATAGACACCAGCACCAGTACCAAGGATAGCAACGCGGTATAAGGCCGCAGCGCCATAAAGTCGATCATGTTCTTTTCTACGGATGACCGCGTAAATACACTCATGGTAATTCTCAGGTTTGCGCGCAGGAGCAAAGCTCCGACAAATAGTTCAGGACAGCACGTCACAGCACAGCCCCCGCAGCATGCGGGACAGGTGAGCCGGTGGGCAGGATTCAGCTAATGAGGCAGACGCAGGGTGCTGGCGGCGCGCGCGGGGCGTAGGCAACGCGCCAGACCGAGCCAGACATGCCTGGCCCGGCAGCAGGCGCAACGCCATGGTAGTGAATGGTGGCCGATAGCTGGCCGAACGAGACTATGCCGAACTGATCGGCGTCCTTGCGCGGCAACCGAGCCGATTCGCCCCCGACAACAGCCGCGGCGACCAAACCCGGCGTATCGGCACTGCCCCACAGCTGCAGCGCCTGATCGCCAGCGCCGGAATAGGTTTTAGCCGGCCCCTCAGAGCCCCCAAACGGGAGCACCAGCAGGGCCAGAAGCAGGAAAATACGCAGTGGATTCATCAGGTGTCTCAGGCGGCGTGGGCACCGCACAGGAAAAGGTGTTTTAGCACCCACCGCAGGTGAGTACAAGATGAAGCATCAGAAATATCCCCGTGCGGAAGTATGTCTTCTTCGGCTCAGTCTGAAAGCGAATCTGCCAGGCCCAGATTGAGCCAGGTGCCGCGGTGTGTGCCGATGGTTCTGGGAGCCTGCAGACCCTGACACCCCCCTACCTTCCACCCCGACAACACATTCGGTGTTTGCATCCCGAATCGAGGTCTTTTCGCTGCATAGCTCCTACACTGCACAGCATAAGGCAGACAGGGCGAGGCAACGATGGCTGGGGATTTTCAGGTCCGATTCTGGGGCGTGCGCGGCTCCATCCCCTGCCCTGGGCAGGAAACGCTGCACTACGGCGGCAATACCTCCTGCGTGGAGGTACGGGCCGGCGGCCAGGTGCTGATTCTGGATGCCGGCAGCGGGCTGCAGCCCTTCGGCCAGCATCTGCGGAACGAGGGCAGCATCAATGCCGACCTGCTGCTAAGCCACCTGCACTATGATCATATACTGGGCTTGCCTTTCTTCGCGCCCGCCTACGATGCCGCCAGCCAATTGCGGGTCTGGGCGGGCAACTGCGGCACCGGGCTTGAAGCGGCCCTGCAGCAGTTCCTGCAACCACCCTTCTTTCCGGTGCCCCTGCAACACCTCAAGGCCCGTTTCAGTTTCCGGGATTTTACCTGCGGCGATACCCTGCAGCTGTCTCCATCGGTGTCGGTACTTACCTGCTCGCTGAACCACCCCGACGGCGCCACCGGCTACCGCATCCAATACGACGGCAAGGCACTGTGCTATGTCACCGACACCGAACACCCGGCACAGGGCGTCGATAGCGCAGTCGTGCAACTCATCCGTAACGCCGATATCGTCATCTACGATGCTACCTATAACAACAGCGACTATCCGGGTCACCAGGGATGGGGCCACTCCACCTGGGAGGCGGGTCTTGCGCTCTGCGAAGCCGCCGGCGCACGCCGCCTGGTGGTATTCCACCATGCACCCGAGCGCAGCGATTCAGAGCTGCAGAACCTCGACACCGAACTGCAACGGCTCAGACCCGGTTCGGTTGTCGCCCGCGAAGGTCTGGTTCTGTATTTGTGACCGACCCTTCAGGCGGGCCCGCAATAATCAGCCACAGGCAATGACGATGAGAAGAACGCGATGATCAGCACCCGTCTCAAGCTGTTACAGCAGATGCCCATCTTTGGCGGTATCACCGATGAAGTGCTGGAATACCTGCTGCAGCGCACCCGCATCAAGCACTGCAAGACCGGCGAATTCTTTTTTCGCGAAGGCGACAAGGCCGAAGAGCTGTATGTACTGGAGCGGGGAAAGGTCGAGATCTTGCGCCACTGGCAAGGTCGGGAATACTGCATCAGTACCATGGGCCAGGGCGACTGCTTCGGCGAAATGGCCCTGATAGACTTCTGTCCGCGCAGTGCCAGCGTGCGGGCGCTGCAAGCCTGCAGTGCCATCGAGCTCTCGGCCAGCGATCTGCAGGAACTCTACGGCAAGGACCCGGCCCAGTTCACCATGATCTACATGAACCTGGGCCGGGAACTCAGCCGCCGCCTGCGGGACGTCAATGATTTGCTGTTCAAGGCTGGCCTGCAAAGCCAGACAGCACAGTAACCCTCGGCCCGCCCCTGCCTTTTCATCCGCCATTATTATTCAGCCCAGCGTTAAACCAGACCCCGTCATCAGGATTCTGTCACTGTTGGCAATTATCCTTGCAGACCCCGCATCAGGTTGTTTACACAAATATCCGCACGACCCAATCTTTTGTTTTAAAAGCGATAAATACAACACACCGCAAAAATAGCCGTCACAGCAAGGCAATATCAAAAGACTATTTACAACACTGAAACCACACATTAAAAACGCAGTTATTTCAATAATATAAATGACAACGAACAATAGAATAGACTCGCCCAGTTTCAGACCTGAAACAGTTTTAACCACACAAACGCGAGCCTTTCTCAATTTAAAAAAAATATCCACTGGCTAATCAATCATTTGTCCCAACTGGCCCGCCCATTGCTTTGTCCTTTTGCGAGTAACCAGCAGGGCAAGCCAATGAAGCAGTCAGCGCTTAACAGAGCCGCGACAAGCCATCTGATCAAAGGATCAGCTTTTGCCCTGTTACTGGTTACCAGCGGATTTTTCGGTTCTGTACAGGCACAGGAGATCGACCACGGCCTGCCCCAGGTGCAAATGCTCAAGGATGGCGAACTGGGGAAAATTCAGGGGCAAGGGATCGAACAACAGATCCTGAGCCCCCTGTCCGCCAAGATTATCCTCTGGGATGAAGGCGATCAGGGCCCTGACAAGCCGAAAGATAACAGTGGCATGACAATACACGTATCACTGGGTAAAACCTTATGAACCGCCTACGTACATTGGTCTACGGCGCTGCCGCGCTGATTGCACTGCAGGCCGTTGCCGACCCCGTGCTCGATAACCAGAGCGATATCAGCGGCAAGGCGGCCCGCGGCCAGAGCGGCCAAATGGGTGTCAATATGGCGGCCGGCGACAACAACCTGCAGCTTAATGCCGCCGCCCTGGCGATCAGTGCCGGCCAGGGGGCACGGGCCACTCTGGATCTCAGGCAAAACGTGGATATCAGCGGCGCTGACCTGACCCACAACTCGGTCAGCACCATCAGTGACAGTGCCTTCTCCCATAGCAGTGGCACTCTTTCGATCAACCAGGTCAGCGGGCTGGGAAACGCCCAGATCAACTCCATCGCCATTGGCCTTGGTCTCGACGGCCATGCCGTCACGGATACCCAGCTCTCATCCAGTGTCACCGGCTACAGTGCCGAACTGGCACCCGATGATGCAGGACACCGGGAAGTCCGTATCGAGGACAAGGCATTCAAGGGCAGTAGCGGACTGGTTCAGGTCAATCAACTGGCAGGAACCGGCAATGCGACCGCCAACAGTTTTCAGCTCAGGGTTAACCTGGGTGTGAAAAACGAGCAGTAGAAGAAACTGCTGTAAAAAGCAGTCGTGAAAGCAAAGGTGTAATTCTCGCAAGCACGTTGAAACTCTGCACAGCAGGTGCAGAAACCAAGATCTGCACATGCTGTGCAGTTTTAACAAGGAGAGAGACCATGAACAAGCAATTTAAAATGGTACCGCTGGCTCTGGCCATCGCAAGTCTCTGCATGGCCGGAACGGTAATGGCAAAC
>JBFGZM010000282.1:0-5195 GCA_041586815.1 Marinobacterium sp.
GGCAGGGCACTAGTCCGCTGTCGCCATGGCGGAAGTTTCGGTCGGCGGCAGAGGCTCCAGCAGGATGTAAGGCGTCGGAATCGGGCGCCCTGGCGCCACCGGGTCGGGTGCGGCAATGCCGGCTGGCCCAAGGCTGCGTATATACAGATACACCGCCAGCTGATCCGCTGGCGTCATTATCTGCAATGACGGCCAGGTCATGGGGGGCAGGCCCCCCGCACGAATGCGCTGCTGCCACTGTGCCGGTTCCATGCCCGCAACCTTTAGCCTCAGGTTGGCTGGATAGCTGACGCCCCAGGGACCCGCGAAGCCAACTTCAGTGCCCAGCAGGCGCTCGGATTCGGGCATCACTTCGCCGATTTCGGCATAACCGGTGGAGTGGCAATCGTTACAGCCGCCAACCGCCACCAGATAGCGACCACGTTCTACGGCCGGCGCATCATATTCTGTTGTATTGCCGGCCATGGCAGTCGATGACAATATGCTGTGCAGCGCCAGGGCGGGGATCAGGTTCAGGGGGTTCATGCTCGGTGCTCAACTTCAGGTTCGACCGTTACAGCCTACCCCTCACCCTTGCGGGGCGTTGTTAAGACTTCACTCAAGGATTCCTAAAAAATTGCTAACTGCGTTCTGCCGGCAACATAAAGCGCTGATCGGCGTATCGAGGCGGCCAGACAATGTGCGCCTCACCGTTTTTCAACTGTGCCAGCGGGAAGAAGAAGCCTTCCATAAAACTGCCGGTCATGACCTCGTTGGGTGACAGGGCGCGGGGGTGTGGCTTGCTGGAGAACTGGTAACGATTCCACACGCCACGATAGGGGCTGCGATAGATCGTGCGTATCAAGTCGTCCAGTGCCAGGCTTGAGGTGGCATTGAGCATGCGGATGGCCATGCGCGTGTAGTCGTAGTGCAGCCCTGCCGCCGCGATGCTGGGCATGTCACCAAAGAGTGTACGGTAGCGGCGAACCCACCACTGCTGCCAGAGTGCAATCGGCATGGCTGAATCCATTGAGATGACATAGTCCGAACTGCTGCCGGTATAGGCGAACCAGTCCCGCGTCCAGCGCAAGCCATGCCCGAGCAGCAGGGCATTCAGCTGCAGTTCGCGAAACTGGCGCACAAAACCGGCTCCGGCCTGGATACCGGTGGTGGTCATGGCCACCAGGGAAACGCCCTGCTTGCGGTAACGCATCAGCAACGACGAAAAATCCGTCTGGTCCAGTGCGGTCAGGTCCGGAGGCCCAACGCTGAAGCCCGCCGAGCGCAGACTGGCCCCCAGAGCCTCGCTCCAACCTCGGCCATAGGCGCTGTCTTCAGCCATGATGGCGGCCTGGTTATTGGGCGGGCGCCACAGCCCCTGATCCCGCAGATACTGCAGCGGCTCGCCATAACGGGCTGCCAGCAACCCGGGGGAGGGCCAGCCCTTGAACCAGCCGCGGTAGCGGGTGTAATCCTGATTCAGACGTTCAGCAATGGCCTGGGCTTCGCCAAGATGCCCCAGGTGCAGAACCCCGCGAGATGCCTCGGCATCCATCAGCGCCAGTGCTACCTCGGAGTGCCAGCCCCCGACCAGCAGGCTCAACTGCATCTTGTCCATGGCCCGCTCAAATGCCTGAATGGCCGCCGCAGGATTGGACGCGGTATCAATCCAGACCGGACGGACATCATATCGCTGACCGGCCAGTCGCGTCGGAATCTCACCATCGGCGCGGGCATCCATCAGTGCCATCAGGACACCCCGGCGAATCTCGAGCCCCGTGTCCTGAGCCGGTCCATTGAAAGGGCCGCAAAAGCCGACACTCAAGGTGCCTGCGACCGGTACAGCCTCTGCCCGGGCAGACCACCCCAGCATGGCGCCCATTCCCAGCACGGAGCCGCGCAGCACCTGTCTGCGCGTGATGCTGGATGCTTCGATGCCACGGTATTTGTTCCAGGCTGATGACATGAGTCCTCCGCACGCCACTTGTCCCCCCATTAGCCTAGTTCAGCGCCGCGCTCAAAAGCCGCTAATCTTCACTGAGGGTGGCCTGAACTGCCAATCGCCGGCGTTTTTTCGCCGCTCGAGCTCACTACCGGACGAGCGCCAATGCAAATCACGGGGACCGCCATGCTGCGGCACAGCCTCAAGGCCCGCATGATCGCCGGCATATTGCTGGTGTCGCTGCCTGTCGTCATTGGCCTGGCGGTGGTGTCCTATATGCTTTCAGCCGGTATTTTGCAACGCATGGCCATCGATCGTTTCGAGCTGATAGCCGAGCAGCGGGAGCGCGAAATCTATACCTTCATGACCAATCAGGTCGATATCGTGCGCAAGATAGCCGCGGTCGATGCTCTTAGAGATGCCATCAGCGCACTGCGTCAGCTGCCGCCCGGTAGTGTTCAATACCAGCCGGCCTATATGGCCATGGCCGATACGCTGTTTCGTTCCACCTTCCTGGATTATGGCTCGGCGGCAGCCACCGACCTGACCGGGTTAATGCTGCTGAGCCAGGAGGAGGGCGAGGTATTCTTTTCGACCAACCCGGATCATGAAGGCAACATTCACAGCTCCGATCCGTTTTATATCGAGGGCCGCGAGCATACCTACATTCAGCCGGTGTACCCGGCACCCGATACTCTGCTGCCAACCCTTACGGTTGCCACGCCCCTGACCGGCCGCAACGGCGAACCACTGGGCGTGCTGGCCGCCCATATACGCGTGCCTGTGCTGGTCGACATCGTCAGTCAGCGCAGCGGTCTGGGACGTACCGGCGAATCCTATCTGGTGGATACGGACCACCGTTTTCTATCAATGGTGCGATTTGGCTCCCAGGCCTATCCCAGCGGCGCCCGCAGCCTGGGAATCGACATGGCGGTACAGGGCAATAGTGGTGCCGGTCTATACCGCAACTACGCTGACCAGGCGGTTATCGGCAGTTATCGCTGGATGCCGGATCTCGGTGTGGCGTTAGTGACTGAAATTCGTGTCAGCGAGGCACTGCAGCCGGCAACGCGACTGGGCTGGCTTATGCTGCTGCTCGGTCTGCTGGCGGTGGCGCTACTGGCTCTGGGCACCATTGTTATCGCCCGACAGATTGCACGCCCGATTCTGGCCGTCAATGCCACAACCCGGCAAATTGCCGCCGGTGACCTGAGTGTGCGAACCCCGGTCCTGACCGAGGATGAAACCGGCGTGCTGGCTCAGAATTTCAACCGCATGATCGACCGGCTCGAGGGAACCCTGGCCGACCTTGCCGCCGAGCAGGAAAAATCAGAGCACCTGCTGCTGAACATACTGCCAGCACCCATTGCGGCACGACTTAAACAGGGCGAAGGCACCATTGCCGACAGCTTTGCCGAGGTCACCATTCTGTTTGCCGATATCGTCAATTTTACCCCCATGTCGGCCAACCTGGAGGCGGTGGAACTGGTGACTTTGCTGAACGAAATATTCTCCGAGTTTGACCGCCTGAGCGAGCTGCGTGGGCTGGAGAAGATAAAGACCATCGGCGACGCCTATATGGTTGGCGCGGGCCTGCCAGTCGAGCGTACCGACCATGCCCGGGTGATTGCCGAAATGGCGCTGGATATGCTGGACGCCATCAGCGCGTTCAACCAGCGCCACCAGACCGACCTGCATATGCGTATCGGCATTAACACAGGCCCTGTGGTGGCGGGTGTTATCGGCACCCGAAAATTTATTTACGACATCTGGGGCGATGCGGTCAATATCGCGTCGCGCATGGAGTCCCAGGGTATCGAGGGCTGTATTCAGGTCACCGAAACCACCTGGCAACACCTTCGCAATGAATACCGGTTCGACGATCGAGGCCTGATCAGTATCAAGGGCAAAGGCCAGATGCACACTTACATACTGCGCGGGCGCAAGCATCTCCGGCACACCCCCGTCGGGGCGGACTGATGTAAGAATCAGGTGTACATTTAATAATTCTCTTACCAAAAACAAGGGTGTCACCGATGACAACAGCCTATATCAGCCATCCTGATTGCGCGCTGCATGACATGGGCGCCCGTCATCCGGAAAGTCCGCAGCGGCTGCAAGCTATCAGGGCCCGGCTCAGTGACAGCGGACTGCTGGAACGGCTCGATTGCCTGACACCGGAACCTGCCAGCCGGGAGCAGCTGATACTGGCACACCCGCGCCGCTACATCCGTGAACTCGAGGCGCTGCAGCCACGCGAGGGACACAACTATGCAGACCCGGATACTGCCCTGAACCCGCACAGTCTGCATGCCGCACGCCTGGCTGCCGGCGCCGTACTGCTGGGTACCGAAAGGATTCTCAGTGGCGCCTGTCGCAATGCCTTTTGTGCGGTGCGCCCGCCGGGTCACCATGCCGAACAGGCCAGTGCCATGGGCTTTTGCCTGTTCAACAATGTGGCCCTTGGAGTGGAGTGGGCACTGCAAAACAGCGATATAGAGCGCGTTGCCGTGCTGGATTTCGATGTACACCATGGCAACGGCACCGTGGATATTTTCAAGGACAGGCCCGACGTCCTGGTGTGCTCGAGCTTCCAGTACCCCTTTTATCCCTTCCGGTATCAGGACATTCGGCGGTCTCATATCGTGCATACGCCGCTACCGGCCGGCACCGCGAGCAGCGTCTTTCGCCAGGCCATCGAGCGCGACTGGTTGCCGGCCCTGACCCGCCACCGCCCGGACATGATTTTTGTTTCAGCCGGTTTCGATGCCCACCGGGACGACCCCCTTGGACAGCTGCAACTGGAGGACGAGGACTTTCACTGGATCACCGGTCTGATCGGGGAGGTGGCCAACCGCCATGCAGGTGGACGCATTCTGTCGGTCCTGGAAGGCGGCTATGATCTGCCGGCACTGGGACGCAGTGCGCAGGCGCATGTAACCGCATTACTCGAGGCCCGCTAAGTTCGGCCTATTCCAGCGAGCTTCGGCCCAGCAGCGCAAGCGCTGCCTCGCGAATACTGGCACGACTCGGCAGCGTGACCGTTGCCGCGGGACCCAGCGCGATGAAGCTGTCTTCGGCACAGAGACGCTTGAGTCGCGGCGGGGTATCGAGGCGCTCGATCAGCAGCGTGATCAGGGCTTCGCTAAGAGATCCGCTGCGCCGGCACTCATCCACAATCAGCACCGCTTCACAGTCCCGCACTGCCGCGACAATGGCGTCTGCTGGCAGGGGCTGCAACCAGCGCAGGTCAATCAGGCGCAAGGCGATACCC
>JBFGZM010000283.1:0-5174 GCA_041586815.1 Marinobacterium sp.
CCAGCTCGAGGTTTTTCAGCAGGTCCGGGCGCCTTGTCCAGGTTCGGCCCAGTTGCTGTTTCAGGCGCCAGCGCCTGATTTCCTCGTGATTGCCGCCCAGCAGCACCTCGGGTACTTGCATTCCGTCAAACTGTTCCGGTCGGGTGTAGTGCGGGCAGTCCAGCAACCCCTCGCTAAAGGAGTCCTCGGCTGCCGAGTCCTGGTGACCCAGCACGCCGGGTACCAGCCTGGCGACTGCGTCGATCAGCGTCATGCCCGGCAGTTCGCCGCCACTGAGAACAAAGTCCCCCAGCGACCACTCCTCGTCGATTTCGGTTTCCAGCAGACGCTCGTCGATACCTTCGTAACGCCCCGCCACCAAAATCAATTTCTGCCGCCCCGCCAGCTCTCGCGCACCGGCATGATCCAGCCGACGCCCCTGGGGCGACAGGTAAATAACCGTCGCACCCTCACCAGCAGCACTGCGCGCCGCCGCTATCGCATCCCGCAACGGCTGCACCTTCATCAGCATGCCAGGACCGCCACCATAGGGACGATCATCAACCGTGCGGTGCTTGTCCAGAGTAAAGTCCCTGGGATTCCAGCACCGGACATCGATCAGTCCATTGCGCACCGCTCGTCCCGTGACCCCGTATGCCGTAACGGCCTCAAACATCTCGGGAAAGAGAGTGACTACACCAAACCACACCGCCTAAAACTCCGGATCCCAGTCGACCCGAATGCTACCCTTAACCAAATCAATTTCCTTGACCACCTGATCCGGCAAGTAGGGGATCAACCGCTCGCGGCGATCGATACTTTCTTCGGTGCCCCGCACGATCAATACATCGTTGGAGCCCGTCGCGATCAGATGCTCTACCTTGCCCAGCAATTGGCCGGACTCGGCATATACCAGCAGGTCTTCGAGCTGACTCCAGTAGTACTCGCCGTCCTCCAGTTCAGGAAGGCGGCTACGCTCGACCAGAATTTCAGCGCCGCAATACAGCCGCGCCACGTCCCGATCATCTACTCCAGCCAGCTTGGCTACCAGGCCTTTGCCATGCACCCGACCACTTTCAACCTCGACGAACTTTGTCTCGCCGTTGATTTTCAGCTGCCAGGGGGCATAGTTCAGGATGTTTTCCATCGGTTCGGTACTGGAATGAACCTTCACCCAACCTTTGACGCCGTACAAAGTCGTGATCTTGCCCAGCGTAATAAGAGAACTTGTGTCTTCCATCCTTCGACCCGGCCCAACCCTGCGTTACTTAGCTGCTTTCTTTGCTTCTTTGATCAGCTGAGCAACACGCTCGGACAGGCTCGCGCCCTTGTCCTGCCAGTACTGAACACGTTCCAGATCGACGCGCAGGCTTTCTTCCTGGCCGCGTGCAACCGGGTTGAAGAAACCCACTCGCTCAATAAAGCGACCATCACGGGCATTGCGAGAGTCGGCGACGGTGAGATGATAAAACGGACGCTTTTTGGCGCCGCCACGAGACAGACGAATTGTTACCATGTGCATGGTCCCTTTATTTTCGCGGGTTTTAGGATCGCCCGCGGTTACAAATCCGGGCCGCACCGGGACGAACCCCATGCAGCTACCGGGCCTACAAAATCAGGGCCGAGATTTTACGTCAAACCCCGGCCCGACAAAAGCACTTTCTGGATAAATATTAAGCAGCGCCTGCGACCATCACATGCGCGGGAAACCGCCGCCACCGCCCATGCCCGGCGGCAACATGCCTTTCATGCCGCGCATCATCTTGGCCATGCCTCCCTTGGAGGAGAATTTCTTCATCATCTTGGCCATCTGCTTGTGCTGCTTGAGCAGGCGGTTTACATCCTGGATCTGCGTACCCGACCCCAGTGCGATACGGCGCTTGCGCGAGCCCGAGATAATATCGGGATTGCTGCGCTCGCCCGGCGTCATGGAATTAATGATGGACTCCATCTGATGCATGCCCTTTTCCGCCTTGGCGGCGTCCGCGACCTGCCCCATCTGGCCCATCTGCCCCATGCCCGGCAGCTTGTCGAGCATGCCGGCCATGCCGCCCATGTTCTTCATCTGCTGAATCTGCTGGCGGAAGTCTTCCAGATCAAAGCCCTTGCCCTTCTTGATCTTCTGGGCAAATTTCTCAGCCTTGTCCTTGTCGATCTTGCGCTCGGCTTCCTCGATCAGGGACAGGACATCACCCATCCCCAGGATGCGCGAGGCCACCCGGTCCGGGTGGAAAGCTTCAAGCGCATCGACCTTTTCACCCACACCGATAAACTTGATCGGCTTGCCGGTGATGTAACGCACCGAGAGCGCGGCGCCGCCACGGGCGTCACCGTCGGTCTTGGTCAGGATAACGCCGGTCAGCGGCAGCACATCACTGAAGGCCTTGGCCGTCGCCGCCGCATCCTGCCCGGTCATGGCATCGACCACGAACAGGGTCTCAACCGGATTCACGGCGCTGTGCAGGCGCTTGATCTCGTCCATCATGTCGTCATCGACATGCAGGCGGCCCGCCGTATCCACCAGCACCACATCGTGATGCTGGATTTTGGCATGGGCAATCGCGGCACTGGCAATCTGCACCGGATCCTGATCTGCGCTGGAGGGGAAGAAATCGACCGCGACTTCCGAGGCCAGCATTTCCAGCTGCCGGATCGCCGCCGGACGGTATACGTCCGCCGACACGACCAGCACCTTTTTCTTGTCCCGCTCGCGCAGGGTACGCGCCAGTTTGGCGACAGATGTCGTCTTGCCCGCCCCCTGCAGACCCGCCATCAGCACAACCGCCGGCGGCTGCGCAGCCAGGTTGAGCTTTTCATTGGCCTCGCCCATGATCTTGACCAGTTCTTCCTGGACGATCTTGACGAATACCTGGCCCGGCGTCAGGCTCTTGCTGACTTCCTGGCCGACAGCCCTGTCCTTGACGCTGTTGACGAATTCCTTGACCACAGGCAGTGCTACGTCCGCCTCAAGCAGTGCCATGCGCACTTCGCGCAGCGTACCCTTGATGTTGTCTTCGGTGAGTTTCGCCTGCCCGGTTACGGCCTTGAGCGTTTTCGTGAGCCGATCTGTCAGATTCTCAAACATATCCTGCCTCTGTTTTTCTCCACCAGCCGGGCCGAATCGGGCCCCTGAAGCGGCGAGGGAGACGCCTTGAACTTGCAAATGATGCGCATTATACAGCAGGGCTCCGGAGGGCGGCACCTCATATTTCACGCCCCCCTTTTTTGTGACACACTTAGCGCCTTTCCATGGAGGTCCCGGATGCTGCCGACGTCGATACTTGTTGCCGTGCTGTTCTACCTGGCTGCAACCCTGTTGCAGTGGCGGGTATTGCAGGGTCAGAAACGACCTGCACGCAACCTGATCCGGGGACTGGGGCTCTGCGGCGTAACCCTGCATGCACTGGCGGTGTACCTGGTGATGCACCAGGACGCCGGCCTTAATCTGGGTTTTTTCAGCGTTGGCTGCCAGATCAGCTGGCTGCTGGCGGCGCTGGTGCTGCTAAGCAGCACCCGTCAGCATATCGACAATCTCTTTATCGGTGTTTTCCCGCTGGCCGTTGCCTCCCTGCTCACGGCCTCTCTGGACCCGGATACCAGCCTGCACCGCACATACAGCCCGGGCCTGATTACCCATATACTGCTGTCCATTCTCGCGTACAGCATTTTTACCCTGGCAACACTGCAGGCACTGTTGCTGTGGCGGCAGAATACGGCGCTCAAGCAGCACCACACCCGCGGCCTGGTCGCCAGCCTGCCACCACTGCAGACCATGGAACGCCTGCTGTTTGAAATGCTCTGGACCGGCATTATTCTGCTGTCAGCGTCCCTGATCAGCGGTTTTCTGTTCGTCGAGGACTTCTTCGCCCAGCACCTGATTCACAAAACCGCCCTGTCGATTCTGGCCTGGTTTGTCTATGCAGTTCTGCTGGCCGGGCACAGCCTGCTGGGCTGGCGCAGCCTGCGCGCCATACGCTGGACCATCGGCGGCTTTATTGCCCTGATGCTGGCGTTTTTCGGCTCCAAGCTGGTGATTGAATTCTTTCTGCCCGGCTAGCCGTACAGAGTCCCGCGCAGCTCCCTTGACTGCTCCCTTGACAGTCCCCTCGGCGAGCCAGACAATGGACGCCCTATTCGCAAGCCTAAGGTTCAACCGTCTTGGAAGACGCATCGATAAGCACCCTCATCGGGATTCTCATCTTCCTCATCTTTTGTTCGGCATTTTTCTCCAGCTCTGAAACCGGCATGATGTCGCTTAACCGCTACCGGCTGCGACACCTGGTGAAAAACAAGCACCGCGGCGCGCGCAAGGCCAGCCGCCTGCTGGAAAGGCCCGACCGATTGATCGGCGTCATCCTGATCGGCAATAACTTCGTCAATATTCTTGCCTCCGCCATCGCCACGGTGATCGCTGTCCGCCTGTGGGGAGATGCCGGCATCGCCATCGCCACAGCAGGCCTGACGCTTATCATCCTTATTTTTGCTGAAGTGTCCCCCAAGACCGTAGCGGCCATGTTCCCCGAGCGTATCGCCTTTCCGGCATCCTACGTGCTGGTGCCGCTGCTAAAGCTCAGCTACCCGCTGGTATGGGTCGTCAACAGCATCACCAACAGCCTGCTGCGACTGTTTGGTGTCAAGGTCGGCGAAGGCAACAATCACCTGCTCAGCACCGAAGAACTGCGCACCCTGGTCCACGAAGCCGGCGCCCTGCTGCCCCAGACCAACCAGTCCATGCTGCTTGGCGTGCTGGAGCTGAACGACGTGACCGTCAGCGACATCATGATTCCGCGCAACGAAGTTGAAGGCATCGACCTGGACCATGACCTGGACCAGCTGTTGTACCAGCTGTCCCACACCAGCCATACACGCCTGCCGGTGTACCACGGCGATATCAACAAGGCGGTCGGCACACTTCACATGCGCAATCTGGCTCAGCTGATCCAGCAAGGCCAGGTCACCAAGGCGGCCATTCTGCAGGTGGTTCGCGAAGCCTATTTCGTACCCGAGAGCACCCCGCTGCACACCCAGCTGCTGAATTTCCAGAACGAAAGCCGCCGCATCGGCCTGGTGGTGGACGAGTACGGTGACATTCTGGGCATCGTCACCCTGGAGGATATTCTGGAGGAAATCGTCGGCGAACTGTCGGCACAGAACAAAGCCAGCAATCAGGAAATTCACCCTCAGGAAGACGGCAG
>JBFGZM010000284.1:0-5135 GCA_041586815.1 Marinobacterium sp.
AGCTGCCAGGATCTGGCTCAGGTTCTGACGGGCCGGATCCAGATCACTGATCAGTGGCAGGCCAAAACCCAGTAATGCCAGTGCCAGCAACAGGCCGACCCCCAGACGCTGACGGAAATTTAACAAGCGGCGCTCGACGGTAACAGCCGCCGGCGTGACCAGAATGGCGGTTTGCATCAGGCTTCCCTCCTTCGTGGATCGATACGGTGGCACAAAAGATCCACCAGGGCATTCATCAGCACGAACATCAGTCCCAGTACCAGGGCGGTGCCCTGGATCATGGGTACATCCCGCGCCACGATGGCGTGCACCAGGGCATGGCCGATACCGGGCCAGGCGAACAGGGTTTCCACCACCACCACTCCTTCAATCAGGTACACCAGCTGCATGGCCTGATGGGCCAGCACCGGCACCGCCACGTTGCGCAGGCCGTGCCGGCTGAATGCCCGCCTCTCGCTCAGCCCCTTGGTGCGACCAAAGGCATAAAAGGCCGAACCGGCCACATCCTGCATGGCATTGCGACTCACTCGGCAAGCCACAGCGGCCAGCCCCAGCGCCAGGGTCAGTGCCGGCAGCAGAGTATGAGCCGCCGTGCCGTGACCGGCAGCCGGCAACCAGCCCAGCTGTACGGCAAGCAGCATCACCAGCAGAATGCCAATCACGAATTGCGGCAAGGCCCGCAGCACGGTGGCCAACAACAGGGTCAGCCGATCAATCCGGCCACCGGGGTGAAGCCCAGCCAAAATGCCGATCGGCGGACCCAGCAGCATCGACAGCCCCACTGCGGCAACGGCCAGCTGCAAGGAATGACCCAACTGATGGCGCAGCTCATCAACCACCGCCTCCCCGCTCACCAATGACTGGCCCAGATCCAGGCGCAGCAGGTCCCACAACCAGTAACCCAGTGCCTGCCAGGCGGGCAGGTCCAGCCCCAGCTCGGCACCTACCGCTGCAGCGGCGGCGGCATTTACATAGTCGTAACCGTAGCGCCCGGCGGCGATGCGAAACGCCATGTCGCCGGGAAGGGCGTGGGTCAGGATAAAGGTCAGCACTCCTACCATCAGCGCCACCAGGGTGGCCTGCATCAGCCGATAACTTAACACCGGGATCACGGAGCCCACCTCATGTCACTCACCCGATAGCTTCGCTCGAAGGGATCGATGCGAAAGCCTGCTACCTTGCTGGAGACAGCAGCGCTCTGCTGATACCAGGCCAGCGGGATCATCGGCAGTTGCTTGTGCAGCAAACGGGCCGCTTCCTGACGCAACCCTAATGCAATCTGCGTATCGGTTTCCTTCAGCAGTTGCTGCAGGATCTCGTCCAGGCGCGCCGAATACCAGTTCATGGCACCCCAGTCGCCGCCTTGGGGGCCGAAGTCCTGCAACAGGGTGCCGAGGGGATCAGGCACCAGAGCAAAGTTGCGGGCAACCAGGGCCAGCTGCAGGCTGCCATCACGATGGCCGGCCGGAATTTCACTGGCGTTACTCACATTAACCACCAACTCAACGCCCAGTTCACGCAGCTGAGCCTGGATGGCGGTCGCCAGCAGCGGCAGCTCCGGCCTGTCCGCGAAAGTGGTCAGTGTCAGGGTAAATGGCTCGCCGTTGCGGCTGAGCATGCCCTTGTCGTCTGCCTTCCAGCCAAGCCCGACCAACAACGCCCTCGCCTGGTCCAGATCCCGTTCGACACCGGATAATGCCTGCAGGTGCCAGTCGCCCATAGAGGGTGGAAACAACTGACTGGCCGCCGCCTCAGGGGTTCGCAGCAACCCTGCCGCCATGCCACGGCGGTCCAGCGCCAGACTCAGGACCTGCCGCGCTTCCGGTTCGGCTAGAAAGGGATGACCGGCGTTGATCTTGAGAGACAGGGTGCGGGAAATGGCCACCGCATGTACCTCGAGCCTGCTGTCACGCTGCAACCGTGTCTGACTGGCCGGGTCCAGGGTAAAGACGATATCGGCATCACCGCTTTGCGCCATCAACGCCCGGGTTTCGCCCCGGCCGGCAGCAAGGTAGCTGAGCTTCGCTATGGCAGGAGCCTCGCCCCAGTAATTGTTAAAGACTGTGGCACTGAGCTTTTGCGGCATTTGCAGCTGCTCGATACGGTAAGGACCGGTACCAATCACCTGCGTTGCCTCCCCAACCTCGTTATAGGAAGCGGACGCCAGAATCTGGGTAGAGCTGTGAGCCAGCAACGCCGGCAGCGGTGCAAAGGGATTGGACAAGCGCACCACCACCTGATTGCCGTCTGCCTCTATTGCTTCGACAGGTGCCACGGCCAGCATTCCCGGCTTGGTCAGAGCCAGTTGCAACGCCCTGGCCGCCACCTCGGCGGTAAGCAGGCTGTCATCGTGGAAGCGCACATCCGGACGCAAAGTAAAGCGCCAGCTCAGCTGATCGTCCGCGATCGTCCAGCTCTCGGCCAGACCGGGTCGGGGCTTGCCCTGTTCGTTTACCTCGACCAGGGTTTCGCCGATCTGCAGCCGGGTATACACATAGCCGGCCTTGGCAGGATCAGTGCTGCCAACCTCCCAGGGTGCCACTATGTCGAGTATGCCATCGGAAGCATGAGCAGATACGGCGGCCAGCATGCTGGCACCAATAAGGAGTGAACGCAGTTTTATCATGAAGCGAGTTGCCTGGGTCAGAACTAAAGCGCGACGTTATAATATAACCAATCATGCAAAGTCAATCGCCTGGCAACACCTGCCTTTCGATCCTTGATCTGGGTGACTGCGTTCATCGAGTATCTGCGCTAGCAGGATCAATGTCCTGGGCAACAGAGCCAATGAATGCACGCAGCTACGCTGGCTTACCGTGCAGCCCCCGACTAACAATCGGGTTACCCCTTGCAGACCCCGCACCCGCAGTGGAGAACCATCAACTATCAGCCTGTTTCAACACCTTGTGTGCTTCCTCGCCAACCCCGAACTTCCAATAGCTGGAAATGTACAGGTTGCTCCGCTCGAGTTCCGGCCGGGCACGCAGGTGATCACGACGTTTGTGTATGCTGGCAAACTCACAGGCACACAATACACAGAGGCGCCCCTCAAGCCAGGGTGGTTCCTGCACCCTGTCGAGCAAGCTGTTGTCGGATGTCCCGGGATGGGGGGTTCAGCACCCGGTGGATATCGATATTGTCAGAAGCGTTTAGCGGCTGTATATCGGCCTGATCCAGGATTTCGATCACGGCATAGCCCCTGGCGTTGCACGGTAGCAACGCCTGTCACCTGAGGCACACCCGACTGTCTTGCGCTTTGGCAGAGGTGCGCTCAAAATCGCATACTCTAGCAGTTCGCTGTCTCACGCCATTCAATCATGAGTGTCGTGTTTACCCATCAGAAACACCCATTACGTCCATTCCAATCAGAAACGCTTGTAAGCTGTTCAAATTAACGCCAACTACACAGGGAAATAAACATTGAGCAACCCAACATCGCGCCTTGGGACAGCCCTTCTGACTGTCGCCTTCTTTGCAGTTTCCGTCATCGCCCTGATGATGTTTGGTGCCCGCTTGGGCTTATGGGAGCCCATCGTAGGCTTTGGCCTTGTCCGAACTTATATGAACCCTATCGCCTATGGAGTTATAGGCTCCGGCGTGGCCGGATTGATCTTTCAACTTGTAACGCGTAATCGACCTGGTGTAATCAAGGCGGGTATCACAACTCTGGTTGGTTTGGGCTTGCTGGCACCAACGATTTACGAACAGGTTCAGCCGCCTGTCCGGCTTCCCGCCATCCACGACATCACAACCGATACACTCAACCCGCCAGTATTCATGGCGCTGGATGATAGCCGAGCCGGTGCAAAGAACACTTTGATTTATGGTGGTTCTGAAGTCGCTTCACAACAGAAAAAAGCATATCCCGATATTGCACCCATTCAATCAAAAAAGTCTGCGCCAGAGGCATTTTCTGAGGCGTTGCGCACAGGGCAAGAAATGGGATGGGAAATTGTTACGCAAGACCCAATCAATTTACGCTTTGAAGCGACTGCCCGAACGGCGGTCTATGGGTTTGTTGATGATGTCGTCGTTGTGGTGACCCCGCAAGACAGCGCAAGCCGTATCGATATTCGCAGTGTGTCGCGGATAGGGCGTGGTGACCGAGGCGTCAATGCGGCCCGCATCAGGGAATTTACTAATAACTTTGAACGTTAACTCGACAAAATCATATTAACCCGGAGGGTTAATCGGTGAAACAGGGATGTTGCATTGTTGGCCGCAGGCCAATGCGTACGGCACAGAGATCCGCATGTCCGCGCACCTGCGCCCATGCCTTTCGGTTAAAGAACTGTGGCGAGACCGACAAACAGGCAGGCCAGATGAATATTCACGTTATTATTGATCCCACCTGATCAGCCATTAGCGCCGGTAGCACAGAGACTGACCACCCATTTTCTGCGCTTGACCAACGTCGGCTAATGGGTGACTCCGTGCAGGAAAACTTCCAGCCCTGATAGCGCCCGCCGGTGAAACGCTCCACGGTGCCACTCAACGGCTCGCATATTTCCGGGCTCTGCAGCAGATACCACGGTTCCATGCCGAAAACACTGGGAGACAGGCGAACCAATCCAGAAATGGTGGTGAGTTCGCTGTCGTTTACCCTGCGGGCAGGACCGAACACCTTGCCGGCATAATGACAATTGAGTCCTTGGGAAATCAGGTTCTGGAAATCGGCGGGTTCAGTTGCCTGTGTCATCTGGACGCCCTGTTTGATGAGCACAGAGTAGCGACCGCTCCATCCATCATCACCCCCTATGCAGCCGGGCGATCGCCGCCCGAGGCGCTCATCAGGCGCTACGCGGGTTACGGGGATAATACCGCTCGGGGAGGCGCTCGATATGGGTAAAGAAGCGCGTGTCCTTGTACGGCAGCTTCATGAAGCCCGCAACGCCCAGCCCCTTGATCAGCGGCAGGTTCTGCAGCGCCCGCGCCAGGCAGTCGCTAAACTCCGCTTCGCGCCCCGGGTCCAGCAGGCGGTAGTAACTGTGTATTTTCAGGTGCGTCGGCAGGCTTTCGAAGATAATCATCCCCGTATGGTGAATGCTGTTCAGTTGCGAAAGGATATCCATGATCTTGCCCGGCAGCTCCAGAAACTCGTCCGGGTCACGACCATCCTCGAAATAGGAGTGCAT
>JBFGZM010000285.1:0-5135 GCA_041586815.1 Marinobacterium sp.
ACCTGGGCGCAGAACTCCGAGGTGGTAAAGCGCGTACTGCCGGAATTTTATACGCCGGACCCGCCCGCGTCCTGATCGCGTACGGGAGCCCGGCTCGTCGGGCTGGCATAATGGCTGGAGAACTGCATGAGTTTACCCGAATCCATCCGCGGGCGACTTCGCCTGCCGCTGATTGCCGCACCAATGTTTCTGGTGTCGGGACCACAGCTGGTGACCGAAGCCTGCAAGGCCGGCGTAATCGGTACCTTCCCGGCGCTGAACCAGCGCAGCAGTGAAGGGTTCGAGCAGTGGCTGGAGGAAATAAGTGCTGCGCTGCAGCTCCATGAACAGGACAGCGGGACGGTGGCGGCCCCCTTTGGGGTTAACCTGATCGTGCACCCCAGCAATCCGCGCCTCAAGGCTGACCTGGCGTTGTGCGTAAAGCACCGGGTGCCGCTGGTCATTACCTCGCTGGGGGCGGTAAAGGAGGTGGTTGATGCGGTGCACGGCTACGGCGCGATGGTGTTCCACGATGTGACCAATATCCGTCACGCCAGGAAGGCCGCAGCCGCTGGCGTGGATGGCCTGATTGCCGTCTGCGGCGGCGCCGGTGGTCATGCCGGTACCCTGAGCCCCTTTGCGCTGGTCAATGAGATTCGCCGGTTTTTCAAGGGCGTGGTCATTCTGTCCGGCAGCCTGTCCACTGGCCAGGATCTGGCGGCGGCCCGCATGCTCGGTGCGGATCTGGGGTACATGGGCACACGCTTTATCAACACCCGCGAGAGCCTGGCGCCGGATGATTACAAGGACATGATTATTGGCAGCCGTGCCGACGATATTGTCTATACGCCCAGGGTGTCCGGTATCCCCGCCAGCTTTATGCGCCAGAGCCTTGCAGCGGCGGGCTTGCTGGAAACCGGGGACGAGACAGGAAAGGCAGTTGATCTGAGCGACGAGGCCAAGGCCTGGAAAACCGTCTGGTCGGCGGGCCAGGGTGTGGGCTCCATCGAGGATGTACCCGGCACAGCGGAGCTGGTGGCACATCTGAAACGTGAGTATGTCGAGGCGGGCCAGCAGTTTGCAGCTGACAGCCTGCAGTATCGGGATTGAGGAGAATCGTTATGTCTGAGCTGATAACCCGACAGTGCGCTGATGGCGTGCTGGAATTGACCCTGAACCGTCCAGAGAAGAAAAACGCCCTGAATCGGGATATGTACCTGGGCCTGACCGAAATGCTGCAGCAGGCCGATGCCGATGAGGCGGTTAGCGTCGTGTTGCTCTGTGGTGCCGGTGACAGTTTTTGCGCCGGTAACGATATTGCTGATTTAGTGAGTAGCGGCGGCGGTGCACAGGCGGCCCGGGTGCCGTTGCGCCTGTTGCAAACTCTGGCGGGGTTTGAGAAACCCCTGGTCGCGGCCATTCAGGGCCATGCGGTGGGTATTGGCACAACGCTGCTGCTGCACTGCGATCTGGTGTATGGTGCCGCAGATTGCCGCCTGCAGCTCCCGTTTGTGCGCCTGGGTCTGGTGCCCGAGGGCGGCAGCAGCCTGCTGTTGCCGCAGTTAACGGGGCATCGCCGGGCGTTCGAGCTGCTGGTGCTGGGCGAGGCCTTCGATGCCGATTGTGGCCGCGATATCGGGTTACTGAATGAGGTTGTACCGGTGGGGCAGCTGATGGAGCGGGCCCGGGGCCGGGCGGCGGCGCTGGCGGCGTTGCCGCAGCAGGCATTGCGCAACAGCAAGCAGATGCTGCGGGCACATCAGCAGGATCTGTTGCAGCAGGTGCTCGTGGAGGAAATCGATGCCTTTCGTGAGCGACTCGATTCTGCCGAAGCCAGGGGCGCGTTGATGGCCTTTATGCAACGTAACTGAAAGGTGTACGCATTCAGCAGCTATTATTCAGGGCCGGCACTGTTGCCGGCCTTGTCGCATCTGGCGTTTGTGTTCGATCCCCATGGGGATCAGCCTGGCGGTCGGCGCGGGTTTCTTCACATAGTGTTATTGATATAGGTGCTTTCTAAGTTTTTAAATTATTGAAAATCAATGATAAAAAAAATCATGAAACTAATTGTCAGTAATGCGGGCTGATTTTGTCATTGTTGCGAGCGTTGCCGTGACTACTATGGTCAATAGTGGCAAGACACCAGATTTGATCCTGGCCCCGGCTTTCTGGCGGGCCCGATGACAGACTCCGGACAGTTTCCGGCGGGGAGAACAAGAATGCAGTATGCAGGACAGGCGGTCAGCGTACGGGGCGCCGGCGACGGTCTATACGAGGTGGTTTTTGATCTCGCGGGTGAGTCGGTTAACAAACTCAATCAGGCTACCCTGGCCGAGCTGCGCGAGGCGGTGGCGGCGCTGCAGGGCATCGATGGGGTGCAGGGCCTGTTGTTCAGCAGCGCCAAGGAAGTCTTTATCGTCGGCGCCGATATCACCGAGTTCACCCAGATGTTTGAGCGTAGCGAAGACGAGATCGCGGATGGGCTGCTGGGCATGAACCAGGTTTTTAACACCATCGAGGACCTGCCATTTCCCAGCGTCACCACCATCAACGGCGTGGCACTGGGGGGCGGTTTCGAGCTCTGTCTGGCTACCGATTACCGGGTGGCCAGCACGGCGGCCAGGGTTGGTCTGCCGGAAGTGAAGCTGGGTATTTATCCGGGCTGGGGGGGCACCGTGCGGCTGTCACGCCTGCTGGGTGTCGACAACGCCAATGAATGGATCTGTGGCGGCTCGGAACACGGGGCCGACGCGGCGTTGAAGGTGGGTGCTGTGGATGCGGTGGTTGACCCCGACCGGCTGCGTGATGCGGGCCTGGATCTGCTGCGCAACTGCATTGCCGGCAAGTTTGATTACCGTGCCCGGCGAGCCGAGAAGCAGGGCGCTGTCAGGCTTAACCAGGTCGAGAAAATGATGGCGTTCGAGTCCGCCAGGGGGGTGATCGGTGCCAAGGCCGGGCCGCATTATCCGGCGCCCATGGCGGCGCTGAAAACCATGCAGAAACACGCCAGCCTCAAGCGCGATGCCGCCCAGGCGGTGGAGGCCAGGGGCTTTGCCAAACTGGCCAAAACCGATGTCTGCCGCGCGCTGATCGGCCTGTTCATGAAGGACCAGCAGGTCAAGAAGGTGGCCCGCAAGCATGCGGCCGGTGCTGCGCCCGTGCAGCAGGCGGCGGTGCTGGGCGCCGGTATCATGGGCGGTGGCGTGGCCTACCAGTCGGCGTCCCGCGGGGTGCCGATCCTGATGAAGGACATCAGCGAAAAGGCCCTGCAGCTGGGGCTCGATGAAGCCGCTCAGTTGCTGGGTGGTCAGCTGAAGCGCGGCCGCCTGGATGCCGCCGGTGTAGCCAAAACCCTGACCATGATTCGCCCGACCCTGAGCTATGGCGACATCGCCAATGTCGACCTGGTGGTTGAGGCAGTGGTGGAAAACGTCAAGGTGAAGCAGACCGTGCTGGCCGAAACCGAGCAGCATCTCAAGGACGGTGCCATCCTGGCCTCCAATACCTCCACTATCTCGATTACCGAGCTGGCGACGGCGTTGAAGAAACCCGAAAACTTCTGTGGCATGCATTTCTTCAACCCGGTGCACAAAATGCCGCTGGTGGAAGTCATTCGCGGCGAGAAAACCTCGGATGCTGCTATCGCCCGTACCGTGGCCTATGCCCAGGCCCTGGGCAAGACGCCGATCGTGGTCAACGACTGTCCGGGCTTTCTGGTCAATCGCGTACTGTTTCCCTACTTCGGTGGCTTTAGCCAGCTGTTGCGCGATGGCGGCGATTTTCGCCGTATCGACAAGGTGATGGAAGGTTTTGGCTGGCCCATGGGACCGGCCTATCTGCTGGATGTGGTGGGCATTGATACGGCGCACCACGCCGATGCGGTGATGGCGGCGGGCTTTCCGGATCGCATGACCCACGAGGGCGAAAACGCCATTGATCGCATGTACAGCCTGGAGCGCTTCGGTCAGAAAAATGCCAGGGGCTTTTATGCCTATGCGCCGGATAAGCGTGGCAAGCTGAAAAAAGTGCCGGACGAAACTGTTACCCAGGCGCTGGACGGTGTTGTGGGTACGGCCCGGGAGTTTGCCGATGAAGAAATTATCGAGCGCATGATGATACCGCTGTGCATCGAAACCGTACGCTGCCTCGAAGACAGTATTGTGTCCTCGGCCGCCGATGCTGACATGGGGCTGATTTACGGCATCGGCTTCCCGCCGTTCCGTGGTGGTGCCCTGTATTATCTCGATCAGCTGGGTCTGGCGAACTTCTGTGCCATGGCTGCCAAATATGCCAACCTCGGGCCTTTGTACCAGCCCACGGAGCGCATGCAACAGATGGCCGAGCGCGGCGCAACCTACTACGGCTGAAAGGGAGGATACCCGGATGAACCTGAAACCCAATGACGTGGTTATCGTCGATGCGGTGCGTACCCCCATGGGACGGTCCAAGAACGGATCCTTTCGCAATGTGCGTGCCGAAGCGCTGTCCGCAGCCGTCATGCAGGGACTGCTGGCCCGGCATCCACAGATCAACCCGGCCGAGATCGAAGATGTGATCTGGGGCTGTGTGAACCAGACGCTGGAGCAGGGCTTCAATATTGGCCGCAATGCCGCCCTGCTGGCGGGTATTCCCCATACCGTGGCGGCCCAGACCGTCAACCGCCTGTGCGGCTCGTCCATGGCGGCGCTGCACACCGCTGCCCAGGCGATTTCGAGCGGCAACGGCGATCTGTTTATGGTGGGCGGTGTCGAGCACATGGGCCACGTGGCCCTGACCCACGGTGTGGATGTCAATCCGCAGATGTCCAAGCAGGTGGCCAAGGCGGCCATGATGATGGGCGTTACCGCCGAAATGCTGGGCAAGATGAATGGTATAGCGCGCGAGCAGCAGGATGCCTTTGGCGCCCGCTCGCACCAGAAAGCCCACGAAGCGACCCTCGCCGGGCGCTTTGCCAATGAGATCGTGCCCATTGAAGGTCATGACAACAACGGCTTCAAGTCTTTGCTAGAGGTAGACGAAGTCATTCGCCCCGACACCACCGCTGAATCCCTGGCCGCGTTACCGCCGGTATTCGTGCCCAAGGTTGGTACCGTCACCGCCGGCACATCCTCGGCGCTGTCCGACGGTGCCAGCGCCCTGCTGCTGATGTCGGCCGA
>JBFGZM010000286.1:0-5097 GCA_041586815.1 Marinobacterium sp.
CCAGCGACTGGGAATGGATCACCTGGGACCCTTTGGATTCAATGCTGCCCGGTTTTTGCTCGGTGCCCTGTCGCTGCTGCCGCTGACTCTGGTATTTCGTGCCCGCGCAGGCCAGGCCGAGCTGCGCCCGATGCTGCGCGGGGGACTCGCGGCGGGCGCATTGCTGTTCTGTGGCGCCTCCCTGCAACAGGCAGGCCTGCTCTATACGACCGCCGGTAACGCGGGCTTTATCACCGGCCTGTACATCGTGCTGGTTCCTCTGGCCGCCCGCATGCTGGGGCAAGCGGTTAACCGCAGCATCTGGGTTGGCGCGTCCCTGGCGCTGGCCGGGCTCTACTTTCTCAGCATCAATGATGCCATGGTCATCAACCAGGGCGACCTGCTGGTCCTTGTGGGCTCGGCGTTCTGGGCCGGCCATGTGCTGATGATCGGTCGCCTGGCACCTCACCTTGACGGCTTGCGTCTGTCGATCATTCAGTTTCTGATCTGTGCAGTGCTATGCCTTGTCGTCGCGCTTGTTTATGAACAGGACAGCTTTACCCTCGCCAATCTCGCGGCCGCCTGGCAGCCCATCGCCTATGCCGGGTTGCTGTCGGTGGGGGTCGCTTATACGCTGCAGGTCTATGCACAAAAACATACGCCGGCGTCCCATGCCGCCATCATCATGAGTCTCGAAGCCGTATTCGCCGCCATTGGTGGCTGGCTGCTGCTGCATGAAGAGCTGACTGGACGTGCCCTGGCCGGTTGCGCCCTGATGCTGACCGGCATGCTGCTGGCACAACTGCCATCGCGCCGCGCCACAGCCTGACGGCAGCCGGCCTCGCCCAAACGCTCAGTGCAAAGGAATATCAGGATGCCAGACAAAATTCCCGTCAATATCATCACCGGCTTCCTCGGCGTCGGAAAAACCACTGCCATTAATGCCCTGCTCGCCCAGAAACCCGACGGTGAGCGCTGGGCCGTGCTGGTCAACGAATTTGGCCAGATCGGCGTCGACCAGGCCGCCATGCCCGACAAGAACGGTCTGCATATCAAGGAACTGGCCGGCGGTTGCATTTGTTGCGCCCTGGGCCCAGCCCTGCGGGCCGGTCTCGCCACCCTGATTCGCAGCGCCAGGCCCCAGCGTCTGATTATCGAGCCCACGGGCCTGGGCCACCCCGAAGGCATTATCGACACCTTGCAAAGCGGCAGCTTCAAAGACGTGCTGGACCTGCGCGCCATCATCTGCCTGCTGGATCCGCAGTTGCTGGAGGACACGCGGGTCATGGCTCACGAGACCTTTCAGGACCAGCTCAATCTGGCGGACATTGTCGTACTCAACAAGCTGGACCTCGCCTCCCCGGCCCTGGTCGACAAGGCGGTGCAGGGTCTCCAGGGCCTGTTCCCCCCCAAGCAGCGCATTGAAAAGGCCCAGCGCGGCCAGTTTGATGCCACACTGCTGGACCTGGTTCGAGACGACACCCTGGCCGCCCAGTTTCCCGACAGCCACGCCCAGCAGCAGGGCCAGAGGCCTGATCCACTGCAACCCCTGCTGCTGCCCAGGGCAGGCAAACCGGTGCGCCGTATCGGCCAGGGCACGGACTTTGTCAGCTGCGGCTGGGTATTTCACAAGGACGAGGTGTTCGATTACGACCGGCTGGAGGTCGTACTGAATAACCTCGACGGGGCGCTGCGCATCAAGGGCGCTTTTCGAATCGGCTATGTCTGGGTGTTCTACAACCGCGTGCTGGACAGCCACGATATCGACAAGATCGCCTGGCGACGCGACTCACGCGTCGAAATCATCGCCCCCCAGGCACTGGACTGGGACCGGATCGAACAGCAACTGCAAGGCTGCATTGAACCCGGCTGAGCGAACCGGGCGCTGCCAGCCAACGTCAGTGCGACATTCAGCCACAGCGACAAGGCACCGTGGCTGACCTAAAATGCGCACCTGACCTGAACGAGCCGGATATGACGTCTGTAACTGCGCAGCGAATCACACCCAAATCACACCCGCTTCTGTTGCTGCTCCTGGCCGCCATCGTGCTCGCCTGCATCCTGTTGCTACCACCCCTGCTGACCGCCTCTCAACCACCAAGCCTCATTACGGAACCCGGCTGCGACCTTTCCGACAGCCCCTGTGCCAGCCGGGCCGGTGAACAATCTATGTTGCTGGAGCTAAGTTCGGGACCGGCGCAGGCCGGTCGCACAGTGGAGTTCAGCCTGCAGCTGCAGGCCATTCCCGCCCAGGCCATATGGCTGCAGCTCGAGGGACGGGACATGTACATGGGCATCAACCGCCTTCAGCTGCAACAGGCTGACGACACGCCAGGCCTGTGGCGAGGCGCCACCGAACTTGCCATCTGCACCACAGAGCGCATGCTGTGGCAGGTGCGGGTTGAAGCCCTTGCCCCCACCTCCCCCATTACCGCCATCTACGAGTTCAGTGCCCAATGACCAACAACCTGAAAACACTGCGCATCCTGCTGATCATGAGCGTACTGCTGCTGGCCGGTATTGCCAGTGCCATTCTGCTGCGTCCAGATCCCGCCGGACAAGCCCAGGGCACTCGCCTGGGAGGCGATTTCAGCCTGGTGTCGGCCTCGGGCCCCGTCACGCTGGCGAGCTTCAAGGGCCACCCGAGTGTTCTCTATTTCGGCTACACCTCCTGCCCGGATGTCTGTCCAACGTCGCTGGCCGTGATGACCCAGGGCTTTCGCCGCCTCAGCGACGATGAGCAGGAACGGGTACGCGGCATCTTTATCAGCGTTGATCCTCAGCGCGATACGCCCGAAGTCCTCTCAGCCTACAGTGCCTTTTTCCACCCCAGCATGGTGGGCCTGACCGGCAGCCGGGCGCAGATCGACGCCGTCACCAGGAGTTACGGCGCCTACTACCGCATCAGCGAACAGGCCGGTTCGGCCCTGGGATACGCAGTCGATCACAGCTCGCGCCTGTACCTGCTCGATAGCGATGGGCAGCTGCTTGAGGTGCTGAGTGATTCAATCAATCCCGACGAGCTGGCCGCCAAGCTGCGCGCCCTGCTCTAACCTGCAAAAGGACTTCCATCATGTCGCCATCACAGCCCTCATCCCTGCACCGTCTTGCGACTCGCCTTGGCCTGCTGGCAAGCCTGCTGTGCGCCCCCGCCGCCTTCGCCGAGATCCATGCCGAGAATGGCCATGTTCGCGCGGTTCCCCCCGGACACACCATCAGTGCGGCCTATCTGACACTGACAAACCACTCCCGCACTGCGGTGCAGCTGATCAGCGCCCATTCGGACAGAGCAGGCACCGTCGAGCTGCACCAGACCCGGGAGCAGGATGGCGTGATGCGCATGCGCGCGGCAAAGCAGGCAGAAATAGCGGCAGGTGCGCAATACAGCCTGCAACCTGGCGGCGATCATCTGATGCTGATTGACCTCAAGGAGCCCCTTAATGCCGGAGACAGCGTGGATTTGAGCCTCGTGTTCAGCGATGGGCAGGAGTTGCAGCTGACGCTGCCGGTTCGCTCGCCCGCTGACGAGGCTGCCATGTCCAGCGACGGTAAGGCCCACAAGGTGCACGGGGAAATGACCGAAACCAATCATCACGGGCATGGCGGCACAGCCCACAGCCACTGACCCTGAACAAGACTGCCGTTGCCCGCGCGCCTAAAAGGTCAACGCCCCTGGTTTCAGGCCCTTGCCCGCCCGTGCTCAACCGGGCCTGGCACCGTTTCAGGCGTGTGCTGCAATCTGAAAGAGGCGGGGTTCAGGGGACCTGTACCATAAAAACGGCGCAGTGCCTCCACCAGCAACCCCGCCCTGCCCGGCAGCCCCTTTTCGAGATAGAGCAGCACCTGCTGCTGCACCCGGGCTTCAAAATCGCGGCTGGCGCCGATGTCGGCCGACAGATTATCGGCACTGAAATGAAAGCGATGGCCGCAGGCGACAGATAACATCCACTCCAGCGCCTGGGGCTTTATTTCCACCCGCTCGAACAATGCCTGCTCCTCAGCCGTGCGGCCGTCAGGCTTGTACCAGTAACCGAAGTCGACCAGGGTGCGACGCTGCGCACCGGCCACACACCAGTGGGACACTTCATGCAGGGCACTGGAAAAGAAGCCATGGGCAAAAATAATGCGGTGCTGACCGCAGGCAGCATCGGCGGGCAGATACACAGGCTCATCGTCTCCGCGCACCAGCACGGTATTGAGACTGTGCTCAAACAGGCCATTGAACAGGCGAATCAGGTCCTGATACTGATGCACGTTCATCAGTCGAATTTCTGCCAGGTATTCTGGCTAAGCCACCAGGCATCCCCCGTGCGCCGGTCCAGCCGGGCGGCCACATAGCCCTTGATATCCCTGTCAGCCCGGGTCAGCTGAATCTCGTAATCCGAGGACTCCAGCGGCCCGGACTCAAGCAGCGGCTGCCAGGCCCCCTGATCCGCCAGCCAGGACTCGCCGGTGAAACGGTCGTAACGAATCAGTATCCACTGCACAGTACCGGTATCATCGGCCGCAATGCGGTAGCGATCCCCCACAGAGGCAAGGGACAGTTCATTGGCAATCTGGCTGAGCTGATCGATCAGGCTGGCCAACTGCTCCGGCGCCGCTGCGGGGTCGGATGCAGTGCCTGCTTCGGCTCCGCTCCCTGACTCGGTCGCCCCGGAAAGCATCTGCAGGCGAGCCAGCGCGGTCTCGGACTGCACCGACAGTGCTGCGCCCTGCGCCTTGATCTGAATAAGCTGCTCCTGAACCAGGGTCAGTCGATTTGCTAGGGTATCGAGGTTGCGCTGCAAGGCCTCGCTGTCCGGCGCCGCTGCGCCGGGCGCACTTGCGCCCCTGCGCTCGCCCGGCTGGCCGGAGCCCGAGGGCATCGCCGGCGTATCAGCCACTGCCCCGCCACCGGCATCTGCCGTGGCCGCAGCAGGTGTGGATAGCGCCGCGCCCGGCCCGGCGGTTACCGGCGTGTTGACCACGCAGCCTGCGAGCATAAAGGACGCCAAAGCCAGCAAACTGATCTGTTTCACATTCACCCTCATACTGTTGAGTCCTTAGTACATCCCACCGCACACATGGAGACCGGCGCAGCTGTGCCACCGGTCATTGTTCAGTGTCTGAAGAAGGCGC
>JBFGZM010000287.1:0-4995 GCA_041586815.1 Marinobacterium sp.
ACAAAGGGATGCAGAAATGAAAAAATCGTTTGCAGCGCTATCTAAAAAAATTATCGCCGTGAGTATTGCCGCACTTATACCTATTTCGGCTAGCCATGCTGCAGATCAGCTCAAAATTTCTGTACTGATACCAGGTAAACACAATGATAATGGTTTTATGGAGGCGGCCTACCGCGGGTACAATAAAATAAAGGACGAGTTACCTGTAGAAGCAAGTTATGTTTCAGATATATCAGCAACCTCTGATCCTGTTTTGCTAACGGAGGCAATGAGAAAAATGGCCGCAGAAGGGCCTGACATGGTCATCGCTCACGGCGGGCAGTGTAATGGTCCGGCAGAAACGGTCAGCAAGGAATTTCCCAATATAAAGTTTGTCGTCATTCAGGGTCATGTCCAGGGACCTAACCTCTCCAGCTATGTTGTAAAACAGGAAGAATCAGCATGGCTTGCAGGTGCTCTGGCCGGACTGTCGACGAAAACTAATGTAGTTGGCCATATTTCGGGCGCCTGGCCCAAACCCGGCCTAATGGGTAGAGCTGCGTTCTATGACGGCTTGATGTACGTTAACCCCGAAGCAAAATTTGTTTCCTGGTTCACGGGTGATCTCGATAACACAACAATCAATCGAGATGCCGCAAAAGGTGAGATCAATTATGGTGCTGACGTCATCTACACTATGCTTAACGCCGGCCGCGAGGGTGTAATTGATGAGATCAAGTCACATAACGGACAAGTCCGCCATATAGGTAATGTCTCAGACTGGACAACAGTTGATGATACATTTATAGGGTCCGCAGTGGCCGATGCAAGTGTCGCAATTCTTAATGCGGCAAGAGATCTTAGTGATGGTAGCTGGAAGCCGAATAGGGTGGAAGAGATCGGCCTTGCTCAGTCTGACGTAGTAACTTTGGCATATGCCAAGGATGTCTCACCCGAAGTACAAGAAAAAATCACAACGTTAAAAGACAGGATATTGTCCGGTGAGATTAAGATAAAAACGCAGTACGATGGTCAAGAGTTTAACCCTGCAACGGGTGAGTTTGTGAGCCAGTCGTTCAAGGAAAAAAAATAGACTTTTTTAAAAAGCTAGGGGCTATCCTCAATTATGCTGGCCAGATAACGGCAGATACGAGACTTGACATCGACTGGTAGTTTCTCGCCAGTCGTTCGTATCGCGTCGCTATTCGGCGACATTGCTTTAACTTCTGGAAAAACCGCTCTACCAGGTTGCGATCTTTGTAGCTATGTCGATCCAAAGGTCTCGGGTGGTGGCGGTTCCGTCTTGACGGAATGACCGCGCTTGCGCCAGTGCGCTGGATAGCCATAGCCGCAATAAAAGCATCTGAATCATATCCCTTGTCAGCCAGCACCTGGGCGGGCGTAAAGCCATCCAATAACGCATCGTGTTGATGCACTCTCACAATGCTGCCATCGACCATCAGCTGTTCAACGTCAAACAAAGTTATCGAAAGAGGCGGCCTGCTTCAAATGAGAATACGCCCTCGTGAATAGTCGATGCAGGTGACAAAAAGGGCGATGGCACTCAGTGCCATCGCCCTTTTTCATGTTCTGCATCGGTGTCGACGCATGAGCGCCATCCTTCGATCGGTTAACGGTACAGTAGCTGAGGCAGTACCAGGGATACCCAGCTCACCAGAGTGACCAGCAGCAGGCGCAGGATATCGGCGCACCAGAAGGGAGTGATACCACGGAAAATGGTGCCGGTACGCACGTCCGGCAATACCGCACTGAGTACGAAGACGTTCATGCCCACCGGAGGCGTGATCAGGCTGATTTCGGTGACGATCACCACGACGATGCCGAACCAGACCGGGTCGAAGCCCAGGCTCTGCACCAGCGGGAAAAAGATCGGCACGGTGAGCAGCAACATCGACAGGCTCTCGAACACCATGCCAAGGATCATGTAGATCGCCAGAATGACGAAGATGACCGTCATGGGGGATACATCCAGTGAGGTAACGAAATTGAGCAGTTCCTCCGGCAGGCCGGCGCGGTTGATGAAGTTCGAGAAAATCAGCGCGCCGATCAGTACCGTGAACAGCATGGCGCTGGTACGGGCGGTGTCGGTGAGCAGCTCAAACAGGGAGCTCAGCGTCAGGGACTTGCGCAGCAGGGCGATTACAAAGGCGCCGCCTGCGCCAATACCGGCCGCTTCAGTGGGGGTGAAAACACCGAGGTAAATACCCCCCATTACCAGCACGAACAGCAGCAGGATATCGCGGACATCTTTCAGCGCACTCAGGCGCTGTGGCCAGCTCTGGCGCTCGCCGCCGGGGCCTTTTTCGGGATTGCGCCATACCACCCAGCGCACAGCCCCCAGGTACAGCAGGATGCCGATAAGGCCCGGGATAAAGCCGGCGGCAAAGAGTTCGCGGATGCTGGTTTCGGTCAGCAGGCCGTAGATCACCAAAATTACACTGGGCGGAATCAGAATGCCCAGGGTGCCACCCGCGGCAATGGAGGCGGTGGCGAGCGAGTCATCGTAGCCGTACTTGCGCATCGGTGGCATGGCGACCTTGGCCATGGTGGCCGAGGTGGCAAGGCTGGAACCGCAGATGGCGGAAAAGCCGCCGCAGGCCACGACCGTGGCCATCGACAGCCCGCCCTTCATGTGCCCCATAAAGGCGTTGGAGGCGCGGTAGAGCTCATGGGACAGCCCGGAGCGAGTAACCAGGTTACCCATCAAGATAAACAGCGGTATCACCGACAGGCTGTATTCCTGGGCGGTGGAAATTACCCGGGACGAGGCCATGGCCAGCGGTGCCGTCCAGCGAAAATCCATCAGGTTGTCGATGCGCAGGCCCGACAGGTAGGCGAAGCCGAAAAAGCCTACCAGCGCCATGGCGAAGGCAAGGGGTATGCGTACCATTACGATTAACAATAGAAGCAGAGCAAAACCGATCAGAGCGACAGTCATGGCAAGGGTATCCGGTGTGGGTTCTTATTGTGACGTGTTCTGGGACGCGCCGGTCTCCTGCTTCGCGGCGCAGGCCGCGAACAGGCGGTACAGTCCCCAGCCCAGGGTGCCGGCGGCGGCGATCCAGCACATCACGCCGATGTATTGCACCACATAGCCCGTCTGCATCTGCAGGTGTTCGGTCACTTCGTTGCGGCGAATGGAGCGCGCCGCCTGTGAAAACACCTGCTGGCCCAGAAAGAACAGTGCGGTAGAAATCAGCAGCACCGACAGCGTTTCCATGGCCCGCACCCAGGCGGGACCGAAGTGATTGTCCATGAGGTCGACCACCACATGGGTAGCGCGCCAAGTAATCACCGGAATTTCGGCGAAGACGATAATGGCGATGGCAATTTCGGTCATCTCGACCGCACCATCCACCGCATTGCTGAAAAAGTAGCGACCAACCACATCGGCGCAGGTCAGCAGCATCAGCAGGGCCAGTGCGAGGGCGGCCAGCGCCTCAAGGGCGAAGGCCAGCCAGCGCAACGGGCTTTTCTCTTTGTAGTGCTCGTGCAACCAGGCAGAGAAATGCATGGGGTTACTCCTCAGTGCGTGTAACTACGGGCCACGTTACGCAGTTCCTGCAGTGCCGCCTTGGCGTCTACGTCCAAGTCGCTGACCTCCTGCAACCAGAGATTATCCAGGCCGGTGGTCAGGGTACGGAACTCGTCCATCATGGGCGCGTCGTCCGCGATCTCGACGATATTGACGCCGTTTGTGCGGCTGTCGGCCAGAGCATCGGTACCGCACTGATCCTGGACTTCACCGGCCAGGCGTGACAGTTTCTCGCCGGATACGCTGCGAATGGCGGCCTGATCGGCTTCAGACAGGTCGGCCATGAAATCCGGATTGATAAAGATGCTAAAGCTGCCCAGGTAGAGACCGCCTGGCAGGAGCGTGAGGTTAGTGGCGACTTCGCTCAGGCGCAGGATTTTTTGTTCACACACCGGCAGCAGGGCGCCGTCGATCACGCCCTGTTGCATCATTTCGTATACCTTGGTTGCCGGGGCACTGACGGCCGTTACATGCAGCCGCTCACCCAGAATGCTCTGGATGCCACCGCCCAGGCGAATCTTCTTGCCTTCGAGTTCGGCCAGGCTGTTGACAGCTTCTGCTGTCTGGAGCTGGCCCGGGGCGTGGGTAAAGAGGCCCATGACTTCAAGGCCGATATGTTCGTTGGCCTTGGCAAGATACTTTTCGTGAATGCGCCAGTAGGCCACGGAGGCGGCTTCGGCATTGGCGCCCAGCAGGGGTTGCTCGACGATCTGGGTCAGGCGAAAGCGCCCCGGAACATAACCGTGGAAAGACCAGCCGGCATCGGCCACACCGTCTTCCACCAGGGTGAACATGTCCTTGGGGTGGCCCAGGTCATAATCGATCTTGAGGGTGACGCGGCCTTCGGTGGCTTCTTCGATCCACTTGCCCCAAGTGGGCAGGACCACGGCATTGTGCGGGTGGGTCGGGGGCAGCCAGCTGGCAACGTGCATCTGGGTCTCGGCCAGCACGGAGGTGGTGGACAGGGCGAGGACGGAGGTGGCGAGTGCAATGAGTTTTTTAGCGTTCATCGAAGTATCCTTATTATGATTATCAACTTTCGTTCAATGATCGGTGCGAAAGCTGCCAGGCCGCGCGCGGATCGCAGCATGGATGCCAGTTAGATTAACGCCGGCAAGGCGGCAGATCATCGGGGTATTGCTCACAACATCCTTTCCTATTTAGAAATAATCGGATGTCTGCAGCCACGAAACCGCAAGAATTCGTGCAGGGAATGGCCTGCAACGCCATGCGCGTTGTCGGACATTGTCGTTACCGCTGACCGAGTACAGACTGATCGCCAGAGCGGCCGGTACAGGCTTTGCTGCCGCCGGGAACCTGATTGATGCTAATCAGGAATAAGTATGGCAGCCTAAGCCCTCTGCCGGCCCTGCCGGTTAATGACTCTGGAGGGTGATGGATGGATCTGCTGTCGGCAATGCGGGTGTTTGTGCGGGTGGTGGAGCTGCGAAGCTTTACCC
>JBFGZM010000288.1:0-4989 GCA_041586815.1 Marinobacterium sp.
AGGTTAGAGACTATATAGATCACACGCACATGAAAAGCTCTGGTGTGACGACATAGATATCTGCGCGCCAGGCGAACGCGGCTGCACACCCCGCCGCTCCCGGAGTCGCACCGTAAAGCCAGTCGCCGGACCCTCGCCTTATAAAAGGCACAGACAGCCGGGTGCCTGTGCCTTTCCATACTCATTACCGCTCAAGCGGGCTACTGGATATCCAGCGCCAGCAGGTCATCCACCAGCTGGGTGATATTGACCCGTATCGCGCCTTCGTTGGCCAGTCGCAGGCGCTCCACGGCGACAAAAGCATCGCCGAAAGCTGCTGTGTACGGCTCGTCGATGGTACGCCGGTAAATCTCCTTGCCGCTGGAGCGCTGCGTCACGCTATAGGTCACCCGGGCGCTCACCGTGAGCGAGGCCCCAAACAGCGGCTGCTGCAGGTTTTCAAGCTCGGCGCTGAGGCGATAATCTCCCTGTTCCAGTGGTGCATAGAGCCCCACGGATTTGAGGGAGTTCTCCAGCGCGGCATGAAAACCGCTGTTATCCACTTCGGATGTCCAGAGCGGGTTAGTCTCTTCCCCTCCGCTCACGGTTTCCAGCGCCAGCGCCTCACGCAGCGGCGTCGGCTGTACGAGCTGTGCATGTTCAGCCCGGATCTGCATGCCATCTACCCTTGCCGGCGATGCACAACCTGCCAGTAACGCCGTTGCACTGACCATTAGCACCACAATCAACGCTCTAAAATTCAGCTTTACCATCTTGCTTTCCTTGTCGTTATTAACCGGTACATTGTGCCACAGGGCGCTGAAAACGCACCGGATCTGGCCATCAATCAATCAGCTTCAGCCCCGATGGCAGCTTTTCACCGAAGATCATCTGGGTTTCAGCCTCGTTCAGTTCCCGGGCTTCGGCCACAAGCTCGATCCAGAGTGCGGGCGCCCTGGCAGCCTGCAGTTTGGCGATGACCTTGTCCCGCTGCGCAGGCTCCAGATCGCGACTGCGATCCCCACTGAGGCGCGCCAGCATCACGGCAGCAAAGGCGATCTGCGGGCTTTTCTTCCAGTCTTCTTTCAGCAGGCGCTGTAGCCAGGTTGTAGCGACCTCCGGCGGAATCACGTTATGAGCGCTGCGGTGGAACAGTACACGGGCACCGATCCGCCCGAGCGCCCACCAGCTGGTGGCCGGCTCGCCTTTTTTCTCCAGCCGCTTGAGCAGCCAGTTGCCGATCTGAATCTTGGTTTCCACCGGCAGGCGTTCGAGCCCTGCCACCAGTTGTACCATGTCGTCGTAGGCCCGGGTCTGCAGTACGGCCAGCAGCTTGCGGTTGCGCAGCACGGCGGGGTCCAGGTAACAGGCCATATCATCAAACAGCTGCTGTTGCTGCTGCTCATCCAGGCCGCCGGCAGCGCGGCGCCAGAACACCCACCAGTTGCTCCAGGCCGGGTTGCCCTTGTCGAACTGCAGCCCCTGGCTGTACAGCTGCCACACCTGCTGGATGCGCCAGTCATCCAGCGGATAACCAAATCCCGGCCGCAGGCCGTAACCGGCCAGATTAAACCAGACCCGCTCGTGAGCCTCGGAGCGCCGCCGCTTTGCCTGGCCCTCCAGTACCGCATCAAACAGCGCCCGCAACAGCGGCGTGCTCCAGCTGTCGCGCTTGCCGAGAATCTTGTCCAGATCGTTGCGCAGGGTTTTGACCGCCTTGGGATCAAACTGCTTGTTGCTCTGGCCAAAGACACCGTCGATCAGTGTTTTGGCGGCATCAAACCCGGCCGGCAGCACAACCTGGGTGGCGCTGCCGGCACGCTGGCGCGCCAGATCGCGCCGGACCTGGAATTCAACATTCCAGCGCTGCGTACTGTCGGCCAGGCTCACACACTCGATCTTCAGAGTGCCGACTTCGGTGAGGCGCGTTACCAGCTCGACCTCCACCTCTGTACTGTCGCCCTGGCTGCCGCCGGGTTCCAGCGCAGCCATCAGCGGCGGCAAATCGACGAAGCTCTCGCCGTCCAGCGACCTCAGTTCCCCCGCCTGGTAAGATGTATCAGCGCTGGATGACAGCAGGTGAAAGCGCACCGGCTGACCGAGACGCAGCGAGAAACGGCGCTCGCCCAGTACGATCTCCTGACCTTCTTCGGCGCCCCTTGGCAACAGACACAGGCCCTGCGGGCTGGCGTTTTCGGCAGCGTCTGTACCGTCGAGGCGCAGGAAATAACTGCGCGCCGAACCGCCACCGATCTTCAGGCTGGCGCCGCGCCGCGCCAGGCCATAGGCCACGGCACCGCAGGCCACGGCCAGATCCGGCTGGGCATTGTGCAGCTGCTGAACCGCCTCGCCACGCCACAGCTGCAGGGTTTCAAGCAGGCGCGCGCTGATGGCATCGCTGTTGAACACCCCGCCGTTGAACAGCACCGCATCGGGTATTGCCAAAGCGTGCGGATCACTCAGTTCCAGAGCATCGCGACAGGCCGAGCCGTGGCGAGCCAGGAACTCGGCCACGTGTTTGCTGATGGCGGCATCGGCAGCATAGGGCAGCCCGAACTCCACCATGGCGTTGCGCCGCTGCTGCGGCCGTTCGCTGAAGGGGGTAACGGGAAAGAAGCCATCGAGAGCAATCGTGCCCACATCGTCCCGGCTCAGCTCGCAGCTTTTGGCACCGCCAATCAGGGACGCGCCTGCCCCGAGTACCGTCACCGTGGTGCTGTCGGGTGCATTTTCATGCAGCAAACGTTCCTTGGCCTTGCGGGTCTGCTGGATCAGCTGTGACAGACTGGCCGCCCGCAGCGCCTTGCCGCCACGGGTAATGCGCTGCTCGGCGGTATGGGCCAGCGCCAGATCGATGTTGTCACCGCCGAGCATCAGGTGGTCCCCTACCCCCACACGGTCCAGCGCCAGGGCACCGTCCCTGACGGCTACCTTGATCAGGCTCAGATCCGTGGTGCCGCCGCCAACATCGCACACCAGCAGCAGGCGCACCTTTTCCAGCAGTGCCAGGGCCTGCTGCTGGTTCTGCGCATGCCAGTCGTAACAGGCCGCCTGGGGTTCCTCCACCAGCAGCACTTCCGGCAGGCCCGCCATCGCCGCGGCTTCCACCGTGAGTGCCCGTGCCCCTTCATCGAATGATGCCGGCACCGTGATCACGACCTCCTGATGCTCCAGCAGGTCAGCGGGGTGTTCGTGGTTCCAGGCCTGACGCACATGACTCAGGTAGCTGGCACTGGCCAGTACCGGCGACACCTTGGCCACACCTTCGGCCGCCGCCCAGGGCAGAATGGCCGCGCCCTGGTCCACCTGGGGGTGGGAAAGCCAGCTCTTGGCACTGCTGACCAGGCGCCCCTCGACCCGGGAACCGAGTTCCCTCGCCCACTCCCCCACCACTACCTGACCCAGCTCGCCCGGCAATGCCGGCCTGGGCCAGGGCAGCAGCAGATCTTCGGCTACCAGCTCACCCTCGGTGGGGTGGTAACGGAAAGATGGCAGCAGCGGCTTTTTCGCCACTTCACCGGGAGCCACCAGCTGCTCTATCTCGAAAATCGCCGGGCGGACAGCGCTGGTCCCCTGGCGAATATCCGCATAAGCCACCGCCGTGTGGGTGGTGCCAAGATCAATGCCAACAATAAAGCGGGGAGACTGCATCGGTGTTATTGCCCTTCCCGTACGTCCAGTTCCACCTGCCAGCGCTGGCCGCCTTCAAGCGCAATGGCCTCCAGGCGCAGGGTGCCGACCTCAGTGACGCGGGACGCCAGACTCACCGGAATCACATCACCGGCTGTGCGCCCTTCCACCGGCAACTCCGCCTGAACTTCCGGCAGTTCTTCCAGCTCCTGGGGCTCCCAGTACTCCAGCAGTATGCCGGCTTCATCCTCGCGCCTTGTGGTGGAGCCGAAGAAGCGAAAACGCACCGGCGCACCCACCACCAGGCCAAACTCCAGCCCGGGGACGCTCACTTCACTCCCCTCTTCCATGCCAAAGGGCGCCACGCAGAGCGCCTGCAACGGCGGCTCCATGCCCGGAATCGCCGGCATGGCGCTTTCGATACCCACGTAGTAAGCACTGGCAATACCGCCGCGAATACGCACGCCTTGCCCCCGGCGCACCGAGCCGTAATAGGCAGAACCGCGCGCCACGGCCAGGTCCAGATCCAGACCGGGCAACAGAGTCGCCTCGGGAGCATCGGCAGCACGCAGCCAGCCATTAATGATGCCCATCATGCGCTCGGCCAGCAGCGGCGCCTTGAACACACCACCGTTGAACAGCACACGGGTGGGGCGGATAAAGGCATCGCCGTCTGCGCTGCCTGCATCGGTATCAAACAGCTCGCTGGCCGCAGCGTGCTGGCGGCTCAGGAATGCAGCCAGGTGCCGCGAAATGCCGGCATCCTGCGCGTAGGGCAGGCCCATGCGGGTCAGGGCACTGCGGGTCTGCTGGGCCGGGTGTTCATCGATGGACACCTCGGGGAAAAATCCCTCCACCAGAGTCTGCTGCACTTCCTCGCGGGTCAGCTCCGTGCGCAGGGTGCCACCCAGCAGTTTGGAGCCGCGACTGGGCACCGTGATCGGCATGGCATCGAGGTCCGGGTTCGCCAGCAGGGCCTCC
Organism: Marinobacterium sp.; assembly: GCA_041586815.1. Classification (GTDB taxonomy): domain Bacteria; phylum Pseudomonadota; class Gammaproteobacteria; order Pseudomonadales; family Balneatricaceae; genus Marinobacterium_A. Next base: position 4,591 of record JBFGZM010000288.1, read on the forward strand.
TTGGCATCGCGGCAGCCGTGGGTAATGCCCTGAATCTGCCAGGGTTGCAACTGGGTGCCCTGCTGCGCGAGCTTGGCCTTGACGCGATAGGCCAGCGCCAGATCCATATTGTCGCCGCCGAGCAGAATATGGTCCCCCACCGCAACACGGTTGAGCTGCAGGTTGCCGTTGTCTTCCGTCACCGCCACCAGGGAGAAGTCGGAGGTGCCACCACCGATATCCACCACCAGGATGATATCGCCCACGCCCACCTGGTCACGCCAGGCGCCCTTGCTGGCTTCGATCCAGCTGTACACGGCGGCCTGCGGTTCTTCCAGCAGCGTCAGCTGGCGAAAGCCGACCTGGCTGGCGGCTTTGGCGGTAAGCTCCCGTGCGGCGGGGTCGAAGGACGCCGGCACC
>JBFGZM010000289.1:0-4984 GCA_041586815.1 Marinobacterium sp.
CGTGGCGAAGGCTATGCCCCCCATGCGTTGATCAGCGCCGCCAGCGGGCGGCGTGAGCAGCAGCCGCAGTGGTGGATCGATGCGCTTGAGCAGGCGTATCGTCAGGCGCTGGCAGAGTCGGGTATCGACAGCCGTGCCATTCGTGGTATCGGCGTTTCCGGGCAGCAGCACGGTCTGGTGGTTCTGGATGCGGCGGGGGAGGTGATTCGCCCGGCCAAGCTGTGGTGCGATACCGAGACGGCGCCACAGAATGCGCGATTGCTGGCGCTGCTGGGCGGTATCGAGGGCTCCCGGGACAGGCTTGGGCTGGCGCTTGCCACCGGTTATACGCTGTCCAAATTGCTGTGGCTCAAGCAGTACGAGCCTGCCTCCTTTGCCCGTATCGCCCATGTCCTGCTGCCTCACGACTACATCAACTACTGGCTCACGGGCCAGATTGCCACCGAGTACGGCGACGCATCGGGTACCGGTTATTTCGATGTGCGCTCGCGCTGCTGGGTGCCAGAGGTGCTGGCGTTGATTGCCCCTGATGGGGCACTGGCGCAGGCATTGCCGCCCCTGCTTGAGGCGCACCAGTCGGTGGGGCTGGTACAGCCAGGTATCGCCACGCGGCTGGGCCTGAATGACGGGGTGCGGGTGTCCAGTGGCGGAGGTGACAACATGATGGGGGCCATCGGCACGGGCAATATTGCCGATGGCATCGTGACCCTGAGCCTCGGCACTTCCGGCACCCTGTTTGCCTGCACCGATCAGGCGCCCGGTTTGGCACCCGCCGAGTCTTCAGGCTTGCTGGCCCCCTTTTGCTCATCCAGCAATGGCTGGCTGCCGCTGATCTGCACGATGAACCTGACCACGGCGGCCAATGGCGTACGCGCGCTTTTTGGTCTGGACCTGGATGCGTTCAATGCACAGGCAAAACAGGCTCCCATTGGCTGCGAGGGAATCACTCTGCTGCCGTTTTTCAGTGGTGAGCGGGTGCCCGCCCTGCCGGATGCCAGCGGCAGCCTGCTGGGGCTGAACATGCAGAACCTGACACCGGCCAATCTGTGTCGCGCGGTGCTGGAGGGCACCAGTTTTGGCCTGCGCTACGGGCTGGATCTGATGCGTGATGCCGGCCTCGAGGCGCGCCAGATTCGACTGATCGGCGGCGGGGCCAAGAGTCGCCTGTGGCGTCAGATGATCGCGGATATCATGCAAGCGCCGGTGATCTGCCCGCAGGCAGGTGAGGCTGCAGCCCTGGGCGCTGCGATTCAGGCGCTCTGGTGTGACAGTCATGCGCGTGGGGAGAATGTATCGCTACGCACGCTGTGCGAACGCTACGTGGCGCTGGATGAAACCAGTGCTCTGAGCCCCGATGCCAACGCAGTGCCTGCTTATGAGGATGCCTATGGGCGCTATCGACAGCACCTGGCGTCCATGTATCGGGTCTAGGGATATCGCCAACGGCCGAGTCTCAGTTGGCAGTCTGGGCTTCGAGTCCGTGCTTGTTGATCAGACGATAGAGCGTTACGCGGGATACGCCAAGCTGGCGTGCCGCTTCCGATACATTATTCTGCGCCGCCGAGAGAGCGCGGGTAATGGTATCCAGCTCTATGCGGCTGCGGGCTTCGTCCAGTGTGACCATGGGGGCGGTTGTGTCCTGTCCGGACAGGCGCAGGTCCTTGTGGGTAATCATTTTGCCTTCGCACATGACGATGGCCCTGCGCACCCGATTGATCAGTTCCCGTACATTGCCCGGCCAGTCGTGCTGGGCCATGCTGGCCAGTGCCCGGCGGGTGAAGCCGTGGATCCGGTGGCCCGCATCCTGATTGAAGCGGTTGAAGAAATAGTGCGCCAGCAACACGGTGTCGTCGCCGCGCTCGCGCAATGGCGGGGCATGCAGACTCAGCACATTCAGGCGAAAGAATAAGTCCTCGCGGAATTTTCCCGCTGCAATGGCACGGGTCAGGTCGACGTGCGTGGCCGCAACCACCCGCACATTCACCGGGATGGGAGTCGTGCCACCGACTCGGTCGATGCAGCTTTCCTGCAGAAATCGCAGCAGATTGACCTGCAGCTCCATGGGAAGGTCGCCCATTTCGTCCAGAAACAGGGTGCCACCCTCGGCACTTTCCACCTTGCCGATCTTGCGTTGCTGGGCGCCCGAGAAGGCGCCTTTCTCATAACCGAAAAGCTCCGACTGGATCAGGTTTTCCGGCAGGGCGCCGCAATTGACAGCGACAAAGGGGCCTTCGGCCCGTTCTGAACGTTCGTGAATGGCGCGGGCGATGAGTTCCTTGCCGGTACCACTCTCGCCGGTAATCAGCAAAGGTGCATCGACACTGGCGATCCGGCGGATGGACTTGAACAATTTGAGCATCGGCTCGGAGCTGCCCACCATCTCGTAGGCGGCGGTGACGTCCTGATGCAGGCGCCGCTGGCGCAGGTAGGACATGCCATTGGCGTGATCCAGCACGAAGTCCAGCAGGGCCATGTGCTTGACCGGGTAGTGGAAAAAATCCACGAAGTGCTCGCCAATCAGTGAACAGAGCGCCGCAGGCAGTACCTGGGGATCCCGGGTCAGGGCAACCCAGGCGACGGTTTGTTGTGCCACAAGCAAATCTTCCAGCAGGCAGATCTCGTCGGTGGACAGGTAATCGACATGCATCAAACCAACATGATAAGGGTATTGCTGCAGTTGGGTGCAGAGTGCCGATATGTCGCTGACATGTTCAATGTGCCAGTACAGATTCTCGGCCTCAGTGGTGATGGGACAGACTTCCTGGGGCGGACAAAAATAAACGATCGAGCGCAGATTGCGGCGCAAACTGTCGGCGGGCGTCGCTCTGATGCCGGTCGCTTGTAAATCGATGCTCATCCTCGTTTGTCCTGTTCCATGGGTGAATAAGTCCGAAAAGCTACAACGCGGTATCCTTCTGTGGATCCTTGCCGGACGTACTAAGCACTATAGAAGTTCCGAATTTTCCGTGCTTGCCGATTTTTCATGGCTTTATCTGGCGATAAAGTATCGTTTTTACTGAATTTTGTACTAAGTGTGTCCACTGATCAGGAGTGGTGGGGACGGGCTGGCTTCCAGGCCAGAGCAAGAACGACACAGTAGTCGCACTATGTCGCGTACAGCATGCGTTCTCGATGCGATATATCCCTCAGACATACCACCCGGGGGCGGGTTGGTCCCCTGGGTCAGTCAGTGGGCGCTAGATTCCTTTCTCGGCAGTTGCCCCGCCGGTCATCACAATATGTCAGTCTGCGTAACGGTTGTCTGCTGTGTGAATCCTGTTCAGGTTAGAAGCGGTACGGGAATTTGATTCCCACGGTAAAATCCGGTGAGTCCGGTGTCAGCCCGATACCCAGGCTTGTGGACATGGACAGGCTGGGGTCCAGCGCATAGGTAATGCCGGTGGTAAAGGTGGCGGCATTCGCATCGCTCCCGATTGCGGTGACCCAGGGGCCGCCGCTAGCCTTGCTTTCGGATTCCTCCTGCAGTCTTTGCGAGTAGGCCAGGCTCAGGCTCATGCGATCATTGATGGCAAAGGCAACGCCGAAACCGAATCCCAGGGAGTCGCCAAGGCGCACTTCGCCCGGCGTTGTGACATCGGGATCGGACGAAATATCACTGAAGTCATTGGCAAACTGATGGGTGTAATCAATGCTGGCAAACAGGATGGCAGGGTCAACGGTTTTCACAAAGGAGAGGCCAGTGCCCAGTGCCCAGAGGCCACTGCCGGTTGCCAGTTCGCCAGGGTAGGTCAGAACCGTCGGGTTATCCGGATCCCCCCGTTCTTCGGTGCGGGTCTTGATGCCGTAGGGGTCCTTGCCAGTGGGCATCTTCAGGCGCAGGTTCCACACCGTATCCGGCCAACTGCCCTGGGTTTCGTCGAACAGTTTGTAGAAGGAATTGAGCTCGATATCGCCCAGCTTCATCGTGGCGTCCACATCGGCCTGAACGGTATTTTCGTAGGTGGGTGCGCTCTTGGTATAGGTGCTGAAACGACTGATCAGCGGGACATTGATACCCATTTGCCAGCGGTCGTTGACTGTGTAGTCGGCGCCCAGGTCAAAGGTGAAGATATCGGACTCGACATCATCCACGGAAATATCCCCAAGGAAGATGGCATCAAGCGCGAGGAAGCCATCCAGGACAAGTTGCTTGCGATCGTAGTGGCTGTAGGTAATTCCGCCTTCCAGGGTCCATTTGTTGGAGAACAGGGCATGTTCCTGTTGCAGCACGTCTTCCACGCTTTGGCTCGGGCCCGCTTCGCGCTTGATCTCGTCGTCGCTGGCACTAGCCTGTTGCTGCTGTTGTTGTTGCTGGCCGGATTCCGCATTTTGCTGTTCGAGGCCGGTGAGCCTTTGCTCCATCAACTGAATTTGGCGGGACTGGCTTTCATTGATCAGTTTTAGCTGGCGAATTTCAAACAGCAGTTGTTCCTGTTCCTGAAGTTGCTCTTCACTGGCTGCCATGGCGGGCATGCTGGCCATGGTGGCAGTCACGAGCATGCAACTGCCTGTTACCTCAAGTCGTTTCCTGAATCGCATAGCAGAGTCCTTGTGAAATTGTTCTGTTTTCTTCTGAGTCCAGATGGGCTCCTAACAGCATTATTGCTACCTTGGCAAAGGCGGCAGCTTAAAAGTTATAAAAGCGCTCAATTCGATATGCAAACGCATTTTATTCAGGTTAATTACCCCATTGGAATAACTTTGCATCCTCTTATACTATGCGAAGAATGACTTTTGCTCTTCTGTTTCGTTGAATTTTAATTTAAACAAACCAGTATGTTTAAATGATTAGTAAATGAATTTCAACCGGACATAAATTTTGTATCGTGGTCGAATTTTTTCGTCGCTGCCCGGCGACGTTTTATGTCATCAAGCTCAATTAAAGATTGAGCTTTTTTCTTTTATCGTCGCCGGGCTGTCGATTAAACAAGCGTTTCGTTGACTTGCATCACAATCCATTCAGGTTGTTAAGAGCACCTCGCAG
>JBFGZM010000290.1:0-4981 GCA_041586815.1 Marinobacterium sp.
CAGTATCAAAAGACGGGAAACTGGTGGACGACTTTCTGTTCGTCAATACCGCCCGCACCATCAATGTCTGCAATGCCCCGTCCCCGGCCGCTACCTCGGCACTGCCGATTGGCGCCTACATTCTGGATACCGCAACCAGGCGCTTCGAACTGGGCAGTCGCGCCTGCGTCGCCTGACACTGGTAGTCGCGCGGCGGCATCCGGGTTGTGGCGGTCAGATCAGGGGCGCCAATATCAGTCGGGAAGCCCTTGCAGAGGCTCGAGGTTCGCTGCCGCAGAGCACCGGCCGGCACATGCAGCAGGCCGGGACTATGACAGCCCTTGCTGGCAGGATCGTTGTGTTTTACCGAGTCTGGCGCAGCGCTCATGAACTGTCCTTCCTGTTTGTTCTAGTCGGCCTCCTGCGACGAGCTCAACCTGATCCAAGGGAAATGGCAGTCAGTATGTGTATCGGGGCCAGCGAACTGTTGCCCGACTTGAACTGGTGCGCAGAATACGGAGCCTAGCCGGCACGATACGCGACCCGAAACAGGCACAGAGGCTTGCGGGGGTTTATCCTGAGACAGTACTCAGGTAGCGGAACACATCAGATGCCGAACTCTCGCCAGGGTTGCGACCAGAACAACATTCGGGTGCTGCTGCAGCTGATCAGCGACCTCTGTGCCGAACTGCACTCGCAGCCACCGACAGAGCCGGTAACCCTGGACAGCATCCTGGAGCGGGACCTTGCCCTGGACAGTCTCTCCAGGGCAGAGCTATTCAGCCGGATCGAGCAGCGCTTTCAGACCCGTCTGCCGGAGCAGACGTTCGCCGATGCCGAAACACCGCGTGACCTGCTACGCGCCATTGCCAGCGCCGAGGCCCGTGCCGGGATGGCACCGCCGCGACCTGCGCCGGCAGTGGATGCACGGCTGCAACAGGATCCGCTGGCGGCGGCCCCCACCAGCGCCACTACCCTGCTAGACGTTCTCGCCTGGCATGCCGAACGCCACCCCGAGCGTATCCATATCCAGTTCTACAGTGATGATGAAGCCGGCGAAACTCTCACCTACGGCCAACTCTGGCAGGCAGCCCGCAGGATTGCGGCCGGCCTGCAGCACCGCGGCCTCACACCGGGGAAAAGTGTCATCCTGATGCTGCCCACGGGGCCGGAATATTTCTGCAGTTTTTTCGGCGTTCTGCTCAGCGGCGCCATTGCGGTTCCCATTTACCCGCCGGCCAGGCGAAGTCAGCTGGAAGACCATGTGCGTCGCCAGACCGATATTCTCAACAACTGTCAGGCCAGCATGCTGATCACTGCAGAGGAGTCCAGAACGCTGGCCCGACTGCTGCAGGCCCAGGTAGCGAGCCTCAGGCAGGTGGTGACGGTAGCGTCACTGCAACAGGCTGACACCGCTCCTCTGCCGATCGAGCTCAGGGCCGACGATATCGCCTTTTTGCAATACACCTCCGGCAGCACCGGCAACCCCAAGGGCGTCATTCTGAGCCATCGGAACCTGCTCAGTAACATCCGGGCCTTTGGCCGCATCATGGGCGCCAGCAGCCGCGATGTCTTCGTGAGCTGGCTGCCGCTCTACCATGACATGGGCCTGATCGGCGCCTGGCTCGGCAGCCTGTACTACGGCGCACTGCTGGTGAGCATGTCACCCCTGGCCTTCCTGGGACGACCGCAACGCTGGCTCTGGGCCATTCACCGCTATGGCGGCACCCTGTCTGCCGCCCCCAACTTTGCCTACGAGCTCTGCCTTGGCAAGATACCGAACGACGCCTTGCAACAACTCGACCTGAGCAGCTGGCGCCTGGCGCTGAACGGCGCCGAGGCGGTCTCCCCCCATACCGTACGGGCATTCCGGCAACGTTTTGAGCCCTTTGGCTTTGGCGCCCACACCATGTACCCCGTCTATGGTCTGGCCGAGAACAGCGTCGGACTGGCCTTTCCCGACCCTCAGAGCGGACCGATAATCGACCGCATCCGCCGCGATACACTGATGCGCGAAGGCCGCGCGCTCCCGGCCGACAGCGCCACTGAACTGGTACAGGAGTTTGTCTGCTGTGGCCACGCCCTTCCCGGCCATGAAATCCGCATCGTCGATGATGCCGGGCGTGAACTGCCGGATCGCACCCAGGGCCATCTGCAATTCAAAGGTCCCTCCGCCACCAGTGGCTACTACCGCAATGCGGTAAAAACCCGTGAATTGTTCTGCGGCGACTGGCTGGAATCCGGTGACCTGGCCTACCGTGCCGACGGCGAAATCTACGTTACGGGACGCACCAAGGATCTGATCATCCGCAGTGGCCGCAATATCTATCCGGTGGAACTCGAAAACGCGGTGGGCGAGATGAGCGGCGTGCGCAAAGGCCGGGTAGCGGCATTCGGCCTGCCGGACAAGGACAGTGGTACCGAGCGCCTGCTGATCATGGCAGAAACCCGTGTCACCGAGCCCGCGGCGCGGGAAAAGCTGCAGCAGCGAATTCTGGAGACTGTGACCCGGATTCTCGGTGAGCCACCCGATGAAGTCATACTTGCCGCCCCCGGCTGCATTCTGAAAACCTCCAGCGGCAAGGTTCGCCGGGCCGCCTGCAGCGAACTTTACCTGCAGGGTGCAGGCCAGAGTCCCGCCCAGTGGCTGCAGCTGTGGCGCCTGCTGTTATCGTCCGTGCGGCCCCAGTTGCAACGCCTTCGCCGCAGGCTCCAGAATCACCTGTTTGCAGGTTATGGCGTGGCGCTGTTTTGCACACTGGGCATTGTCGCCCTGCTGTCGACCCTGCTGCTGCCGTCCTTCGCGCAACGCTGGCGCAGCCTCAGCCGACTGGCAAAGCTCTGGGCACGACTGACGGCAACCCCGTTACACATAAGCGGACTGGAGCGGTTGCCCGCCACATCACCCTGCATATACGTGGCCAACCATGCCAGCTACCTGGATGTCTTTGTACTGACCGCCGCGCTGCCTCACCCGGTCAGCTTTATTGCCAAACAGGAACTGCAGGCCAACCGGTTGCTGCGTCGGGCCCTGGATCGACTGCAGACACAGTACGTGAATCGCCAGGCCCAGGAGCGCAGCCTCGCCGATGTACAGCAGGCCATTAACGCCATCGGCGAGGGTCGCTCGCTGCTGTTCTTCGCCGAGGGCACGCTGCAAAACAGCCCGGGGCTGATGCCGTTCAAAATGGGGGCTTTCATCACCGCCGCCGCCACCGGTATCCCTGTCATACCGATCGCGATCCACGGTACCCGTTCCATCCTGCGCGGAAGCAGCTGGTACGCCTACCATGGCGCCATCACCCTGACCATCGGCGATCCACTGGACCCCGGAACTTCTGGCCAGAATGACAGCCAGACCTGGCCCGCCGCGCTGCGTCTGCGCGATCAGTGCCGGGCCCATATTCTGCAGCACTGTCGCGAACCCGACCTCTATCGTTAGTCCGGCAGTAACTCGTTCGCCCTGACCCGCAGGCGTCCCTCGCGCGCATCGGCTAGATTGACTCTGAGCCGAGTCGCCGACCAGCCATGCACCTTGTCGTGGGCCTCGATAAAAATGATGTCAGTGCCGGTCGGCACTGCCACACCGCTCAGGGAACGGGTAAACGGCTGCTCGTCTACATGGGGGTGGTACAGCACGCGATCGCCCAGCACCCGCCCCTCAGCGTCGACAACTCGCCAGTTGTCGGCATAGTGATCCCAGCCGGTATCCGCGTGTTGCAAGGTTACACTGACCGACCAGCGATTGGCGCCACTGCTTTCAAACTCCGCTCCAAGAATTTCTACCTCTGCTGCGGGTGCAACATTCGCGCAGGCAATAATGAGCAACCCGGCCAGCGAAACCCTGGTTGTTTTGTACTTGTTCATTCTGCTTTTCCCAAGGGGCAACCCCCAGCCGATGATTTCTGAAAGGCACCGTATCGGCCATTGAGCTGACCAGTATAAGCCTGCCAAGGGTAGCTTAAAGAATTTACCGGACTGATGCGAAGCTCCCGGGCATAACCATGTATTCACCGGGATACATCTGCAATACTGGCGCCTTTGTCATTGATGTTTGAGTCACCGATAAACGTCGGGCGAAGTACCCGGCAAGGAATCCTGCACATGCGAAAACGACTGTGGGCACTGGGCTTGGCCCTGTCCGTGCTAATAACCGGCTGTGACAGCAATGAGGTGGGCGATGTGTCACTCGGCCTGCTGACGACCAAGGACATTAAGCTTAACGTACTGACCGACCCCCTGATTCCCGGCGTCACCTGCCATGTGGCCAGCATTGAGGCGAATCTGGATTTTTCCGACCCGAGCGACTCGTCGATTGCCTGCCGGCAGACCGGTGAAATCACCGCGGCCATGATCGCCGCCATCGACAAATCCCCCGATGGCGACATCGTATTCAAGAAGTCTAAGAGCATTTTCTTTAAAACCATGAAGATTCGCCGCATCTTCGATGCCGACAGCCAGACGCTGATGTACCTGTCCTACTCCACCAAGGAAACCACCGGCAGCTTCAAGCACAGCCTGTCCACGGTGCCACTCTGGGGTACCCAGGCTTACCGACAACCTGGTGCGGCACCCAAATAGCCGCGTCGACGACCAGGCTACTGTGACACAGTCGGCCAGGCGACTGAGACCGGGCCCAAACTGTCACAGGCCCCGGGTAAAATGCGCCCGCAACCCATCTGTAATTTTTCGACTGGCCCGCACCATGCACCTTTCGATTCTGCTGGACAGGCTGCGTATCCTGGCGATTTCACTGGTATTGGCAGCCCATGCAGGTCAGCTGCCTGGCTACGCCAGCGGCGACTTTTTCGGTTGGAAAAACGTCTATTTTGTCAGTTCCGGTGGTGTGGCCGTGACCCTGTTTTGGATACTTCCCGGCACCCTGGCCGGCTCAACTGATCCGTCACGCCAGGAAAACTATCCAGGCCACCGGTGAAAGAAGGCCCTGAGGATCTATCCGGTCTACCGGCTCTCGAGCAGCCGTGCAACGCCGGAGGCACTC
>JBFGZM010000291.1:0-4976 GCA_041586815.1 Marinobacterium sp.
CAGCGTGAAGGAAAACTAGGTTCCTCAATGCAAAAACGCCCGGCTCTGTCGCCGGAGCCGGGCGTTTGATCGATCGAGTATGTACGTGAAGCTTACTTGCCCTGGATTTTCACCCAGGAGTCGCGCAGCGTTACGGTACGGTTGAACACCAGACGGCTTTCACTGGAGTCCTTGTCTACCGAGAAGTACCCCAGGCGCTCAAACTGATAGTGCGCCTCCGCCACCGCATGCTTGAGCCCGATTTCAACACGGCTATCGGTCAGCACTTCCAGCGACTCGGGATTCAGATGCGTCTGGAAATCCACTTCCTTGTCTCCTTCGGGATTGGCCTCGGTGAACAGGCGATCGTAGAGGCGCACTTCACAGGGTACCGAGTGATCGGCATTGACCCAGTGAATTACACCATTGGGCTTGTAACCCGTGGGGTTCTCGCCCTTGGTGGCAGGGTCGTAGCTGCAGACCAGCTCAACCACATGACCTGCGTCATCCTTGATCACTTCGTTGCAGGTGATCACGTAGGCACCCCGCAGGCGCACAGCATCACCCGGAGCCAGACGCTTCCACTTGCGCGGTTTCACTTCTTCGAAATCTTCCTGCTCGATCAGCAGGTTGCGACCAAAGGATACCTTGCGCAGACCCATGGACTCATCCTTGGGGTGCGCCGGCAGTTCAAACCACTCTTCCTCACTTTCGGCGAAGTTGCTGACGGTGACTTTCAGCGGGCGCGTCACACACATGGCGCGTGGCGCATTGGCATCCAGATCATCCCGTACGGCGGATTCCAGCATGCCCATGTCCACCACCCCGTTGGAGCGCGTTACACCGATCATGTCGCAGAAATTGCGAATGGAGGCTGGCGTAAAGCCGCGACGGCGCAAACCTGAAATGGTGGGCATGCGGGGGTCATCCCAGCCGGCCACATGTTCTTCGTCCACCAGCAACTTGAGCTTGCGCTTGCTGGTGATGGTGTAGTTGAGGTTCAGACGAGCGAATTCGTACTGGCGTGGCTGGGCCGGCACTGGCAGATTGGCAACGAACCAGTCGTACAGCGGGCGGTGGTCTTCAAACTCCAGTGTACAGATGGAGTGCGTCACGCCTTCCAGCGCATCGGACTGGCCGTGGGCGAAGTCGTAGGACGGGTAGATGCACCACTTGTCGCCGGTCTGGTGATGGTGAGCCTTGCGAATACGGTAGATCACCGGATCACGCAGGTTCATGTTGGGTGCAGCCATGTCGATCTTGACGCGCAGCGCGCAATCGCCTTCATCGAATTCGCCATTGCGCATGCGCTCGAACAGCTCAAGGTTCTCTGCCACGCTGCGCTCACGGTACGGGCTGTTCTTGCCAGGTTCTGTGAGATTGCCACGGAATTCGCGCATTTCGTGGGCACTCAGACTGTCGACATAGGCCTTGCCATTGGCGATCAGGTACAGCGCCCACTGGTACAGCTGTTCGAAATAGTCCGAGGTGAAACGGATGTCACCGTCCCACTTGAAGCCCAGCCAGCGCACGTCTTCGGCGATGGCATCGATGTATTCCTGGCTCTCTTTTTCGGGGTTGGTATCGTCAAAGCGCAGGTTGCAGCGGCCCTGGTACTTGGCGGCCGTGCCAAAATTCAGACAGATCGACTTGGCGTGACCGATATGCAGATAACCGTTGGGCTCTGGCGGGAAGCGTGTCACGACCTGACCACCGGCGACCTTTTCGTCTGCGATGTCGCTCTCGATGATCTGATGGATAAAGTTCGTCGGCTTGACGTGTTCTTGCTTGCTCATAGTCGGCTTGGTGTCCAGTCTGTCCTGACGGCATGAAAAGTCGCAGTATTATAAACGTATCGGGCCGCCGAGCACACTAACGGCTCGCGATACCGGCCAGCCCATTGCAGTCAGCCGCCCCACAGTGATGCGAATCCGCTTCACTTGGGTATAATGCGCGATTACTTGGGGTCACACCCAGATCATGGCAATTCGGCACAGGTATTTTTCAATGATTATTCTCTCGACCAACCACGGCGACATCTCCATCGAACTGGATTACGAAAAGGCGCCCAAGACCGCGGCCAACTTCGAGCAGTACGTGCGTGATGGTTTTTACGACGGTGTGATCTTCCACCGCGTGATCGACGGTTTCATGCTGCAGGGCGGCGGCTTTACCCCTGGCATGAAGCAGAAAGAAACCCGCGCCACCATCGAGAACGAAGCGGACAACGGCCTGAAGAACCTGACCGGCTCCCTGGCCATGGCCCGCACCATGGATCCGCACTCCGCATCGGCTCAGTTCTTTATCAACGTCAAGGACAACAGCTTCCTGGATCACAGCGCCAAGACCACCCAGGGCTGGGGCTACGCGGTATTTGGCAAGGTTGTAGATGGCATGGACGTGGTCAACAAGATCAAGGGTGTCAAGACCACCTCCCGTGGCGGCCACCAGGACGTGCCGGCAGAAGACGTGATCATCGAATCCGCCCGCATTACCGAGTAAGACCTGCCCATGACGCTGCTGTTTGTTGCTGATCTGCACCTGCGCCCCGAACGCCCGGATCTGAGCCGGGCCTTCCTTGAATTCCTGCAGCAGGAGGCACCGGGCTGCGAAGCCCTGTACCTGCTGGGGGATATTTTCGAGGCCTGGATTGGGGATGACGCCCCGATGCCGGGGCTGGATGCGATCTACGCCGAGCTGGCAGCGTTATCGGCCCGCGGTACCGCGCTCTACTTTCAGCACGGTAACCGCGACTTTCTGGTAGGACAGGCGTTTCTCGATACCCTGGGAGCCCGTGCCCTGCCCGACCAGCAGCTCATCAGCGTACCCGGTGGCCAGGCGCTGCTGATGCACGGCGATCAGCTGTGCACCGATGACACCGAGTACCAGGCATTCAGAACCCAGGTACGGGATCCTGCCTGGCAGCAACAGTTCCTGTCCCAGAGTGTGGACGAGCGCCTGGCCATTGCCCGGCAGTTGCGGGCAGCCAGCAAGGCCAGAGGCGCAGAGAAATCCGCCGATATCATGGATGTGAATCCGCAGGCCGTAACCGCAGCCCTCACCGATGCAGGTGTGGATCTGCTGATCCACGGTCACACTCACCGGCCCGCCATTCACAACGATCAGATCAGCCAGGGCTCAGGCACCCGCATCGTACTGGGAGACTGGGATGAACATGGCTGGTATCTGCAGGTTGACGACGATGGTTATCAGCTGATCGACTTTGCGATCAGCGACCCAACCGGCACTCAAGCGCAATAGCTTTAGCGAGGCCGCACAGCCCCCCCGCTGCGTCGGCTACCCGCTATATATCCAGCGTCACATCGTCCAGCGGATAGGCACAACAGGCCAGGACGTAACCCTCACTGACCTGACTGTCATCAAGCGCCATGGCTCCGCTCATGCAAACACTCCCCTTGAGCTTTCGAACCTTGCAGCTGCCACAGATGCCACTGCGACAGGCTGATTCAATCCAGACCCCGCTGCTCAGGGCAGTATCCAGTAACGACTGTGCCGTACTGCCCTGTCCCTGTGTGTCCGAACGAGCGAAGTGAATGGCCGTACTTTGTACCACCGTCTGCTTAACAGGGTTTGGCGCCTCGAAGCTCAGCGGTGGCGCGCCACCGAACGATTCCTCCACGTACAGATGCATCGGGTATTCCAGCGCCTGCAACAGGGCTCTTACCGCATCAATATAGGGTGCAGGGCCACAGCATAGGATGCGGCGCGTGCGAAAATCAGGGCACATGACGTTCAGCAAGTCAGATACCGAGTACGGTCTGGCGGCCGCTGTGTTCACCTGTGACCTCAAGCGTGCGCACCGTGTTGTGGCCAGGCTCAAGGCCGGCACCTGCTGGATCAACAACTACAACATCACGCCGATCGAAATGCCCTTTGGCGGCTACAAGCAATCCGGGCTCGGTCGGGAAAACGGCCTTGCGGCCATCGAACACTATACGCAGCTGAAAAGCGTTTATGTCGAAATGGAAAAAGTCGACGCCCCCTATGAGCCACACAGGAGTATCCTTGCGACATCGCAACGGCCAACACTACCACGCAGACGTAAAAACAGAATTCATCAGAGTTTCTACGAGACCCAAGACATGACCAAAACAGCCCCGGTAGCAGATGCGCCACTCACCGATGAAACCGATATCCTGGATCATTACCTGGATGAAAATGTACTGCATATCAACTGGTCAGACGGCAAGCGGGCGAAATACCACTACCTCTGGTTACGCGACAACTGCCAGAGCGCATTCCATCCCGTTACCCAGGAACGCAACTTCGACCTGTTAAGCGTCAGCGACGACATTCGTCCGACGGACGTGAGCATTGCCGACCGTCAGTTGCACATCAACTGGTCCGAGGGTAACCACAGCAGCAGCTACAGCTTCGACTGGCTGCGCCAGTATGCCTACTCGGCGGACTTCGCCAAAGACCGCTCCCTGCGCGTTGAAACCTGGGGCAATGAGTTTGTCAGCGGCATTCCCGAGGGCGACCACAACGCCATAATGAAGGATGACGCCGCACTGCTGAGCTGGATGGAACAGCTGTCTCGCTATGGCCTGGCGCTGGTGCGCAACATGCCCGCCACCACCGATGCCGTTGTCGAAACTGCAGAGCGCATCAGCTACCTGCGCCGCACCAACTTTGGCGTTACCTTTGATGTGCGCTCCGTACCCAGGCCGAACAACCAGGCCTACACTGCAGAAGCCCTGCCGCTGCACACGGACCTGCCCAACCATGAAACGCCGCCGGGCTACCAGTTCCTGCATTGCCTGCACAACGAAAGCACCGGGGGTGAATCCACCTTCGTGGATGGCTTCAAGGTGCTTGAAGATATTCGCGACAATGAACCGGAGCACTTTGAGCTGCTGGCCAACCAGCAGCTGCCGTTCCGCTTTCACGATGAAGACTACGACATTCGCGAACACCGCCCGGTGATCAGCCTCAATCATCTGAACGAGATTGTCGAAATCAAGTACAACGCCCAC
>JBFGZM010000292.1:0-4958 GCA_041586815.1 Marinobacterium sp.
CGGGCCGGCACGAAGGACAGCGCGGTCTCGTGTTGCAGCAAGTCCGTGGTCTGGGCCTGCAGGAAGTTACGGATACCGGCCTTCACCACATCGGTGGTGTATTCACCGACCCGCGGCAGCACCGCCTTGCCCTGCAGCAGCGTCTTGCAGCCCGTGCGGGCAAAGAGGGTATGCAGCTCATGCTCGATAAATTCGGGGTTGCCCTCCTCCACCAGCAGCACCGCCGACTTGCCTTGCGCAAAGCGCAACAACTCGTCATCAATCAGCGGAAAGGCCACGTTCATCACATAGAGCGGAATCTGCGACTGGCCATAGGCATCCGCCAGCCCCAGGTGCTCCAGCGCCCGAATCACGGTGTTGTAGCTGCCGCCCTGCAGAATAATACCGACGTCCTCGCGGCTGCCGGGAAAGAACTCGTTCAGCTCCTGCGCCTTGATAAACTCGATGGCCGCCGGCAGGCGTGCTTCGATCTTTTCCCGTTCGTGCACGAAGGTAGACGGAGGCAGCACCAGGCGACTCAGGTCCCGCTTGGGGTTCTGGAGCGCATCCTGCAGGCTGAACTCGGCCTTGCGATTGTCCCTGGCCACAAACTGACCATGCACATGGCAGGCACGGATGCGCATTTGCAGCATGACGGGGGTGTGACTGGCTTCGGACAACTCGAAGCTTTTCTCAACCATATCAACGATGCTCGGCAAATTGGGCCTGGGGTCAAGCAGCCAGATATGGGACTTCATCGCAAAGGCATGGGTACGCTCCTGCATGATGGAAGAGCCTTCGCCATAGTCCTCGCCAATAATGATCACGGCACCACCGGTCACCCCGCCTGACGCCAGGTTGGCCAGCGCATCGGAGGCCACGTTGGTACCTACCGTCGACTTCCAGGTAACAGCGCCGCGCAGCGGATAGTGCACCGATGCCGACAGCATGGCGGCTGCGGTGGCTTCACTGGCACTGGTCTCGAAATGAATGCCCATATCATCGAGAATTTCTTCCCGCGCATCGGCCAGCACATCCATCAGGTGAGAGATGGGCGAGCCCTGGTAGCCCCCGACATAGGACACGCCCGACTGCAGCAGCGCCTTGGTCACCGCGAGGATACCCTCGCCGTGGAACAGCTCGCCTTCGCCTGCATGCAATTTCTTCACTTCACTCTTGAACGATCTTTCCGCCATCAGGCCTGTTCTCCCGTACCGATCACGCAAGCCTGTGGGCTCACGATCAACATTAGTAAAAGCCGCTTTCAGCCCTGCTTTATATGGCCCTGCCAGTGTCTGAGCCCGGCGATATCCGGGCAGCAGAGCATCTGCATTGCATTGTTCAGTTCATCCTCCAGCATGCGCATCACATGGCAAGCCCCCGCCGGGCCCAGCGCCGCAACGCCATACATGAAGGTGCGCCCCAGCAGGGCGAAATCGGCCCCCGCCGCAATGCCCCTTGCCACATCGAGACCCGAGCGCAGACCGCTGTCCAGAATCAGCGGAAAATCCGGCCCCACCGCCTGGCGCACCGCCGGCAACACCGCCAGGCTCGACGGGCACGCATCCAGCTGTCGCCCGCCATGGTTCGACACGACCACCCCATCCACCCCCAGATCGCGACAGCGCAGCGCATCCTCGGCACTGAGCACCCCCTTCACCACCAGGGTGCCGGGCCAGCGCTCACGGTAGGCCTTGAGCCGCGCCCAGGGCACCCGCCCGGCGATCTTGGCCGGCAGGTAATCATTGGAATGACGTCGATAGGGCGCCAGATTGCTGAAGGCCGGTATGCCCTGACGGGCACTGCTGAGTGCCCAGTGCGGCCGACGTACAATATCCAGCAAGGTACGGGCACCCATTTTGGGCGGCAGCGAAAGACCGTTGTGCATGTCCAGCTCGCGGCGCCCGCCCACCGGCACATCGACGGTGACCAGCAGCACCCTGTAGCCGGCCTCGGTGGCACGCTGCATCAGGCTCTGCTCAACCGCCTCGTCACTGAAGGGGTAAAGCTGAAACCAGGCCATGTCACCGGCAAGGCTCGCAACCTCTTCAAGGCTTGATGTGGCAAAGGTACTGGCTGCAATGGGACACCCTGCCACCTTTGCCGCCCGGGCAAGGGCTGCCACCGCCCCCGGCCACACCAGACCGTCCAGACCAATGGGCGCCACCCCGAAGGGCACCCGATAGGCTTGCCCGAATAGAGACGTACTCAGATCCGCCCCGTCACCGGCATTAAAGTAGCGCGGCGCCAGCTCCATCTGCTCAAAGGCATCGGTATTGCGCAGCAGGGCACTCTGGCGCCCGCTGCCGCCTTGCAGGTAATCAAACACAAAGCCGGGAAGACGCTGCCGGGCCCGTCGCTCCAGATAGGCTGACGACGGAAAACGCTGCATCAGGCGGGTTTCAGTCATGGCGTCCGTCCAGCTCCATCAATTCGTAACCGTTTCAGGGCCCGGCGCTCAATCACCGGGCCTGGAAGTTCAGCTGCCAAAACTGGCCTTGAGCTGTTGCGCATACTGCGGGCTGAGCTCTTCTACCGCCTGCCAGCCGGCATTCTGAGACAGTGCCTTAAACTGATCGGCCTGCTCCGGCACCAGCTGGATGGCTTCGATGCCGGCATCGGCCTGGTGCTGCTTGTCGGTCTTTGCGTCGTCACCGGCCCCCTCATTGAGGGATTCAATCCAGGCTACCTGCTGGCGCATGAATTCACGCTGTGGCTGATCGAGTTTTTCCCAGCTCGCCTGATTCATGAACAGACTGACTTCCACGTTGTAGAAACCGGGTTCAACGCGGTAACGGGTTTTTTCCTGCCAGCCCAGATCGAAAATACCGACAGAGGGCCAGCCATAACCGTCCACTACACCCCGCTCCAGCGCCGTAAAGACTTCACCGGGTGCCACCTGCAAGGGCGTGGCACCCAGTGCCTGGAAGAAGGAGCGATACACCGGTACGCCCCGCAGCTTGAAGCCGGACAGATCGGCCGACTCAACCTTCTTGTTGGTATAGATATGGTATTGCAGCCCATCGGACAGGCGCGCCAGCCATACCATGTTGGCCTTGTCGCGGTGGATCTGATCCATCAGCGCATGGCCGCCATTGGCACGCAGCTCAGACATGGGCTTGCGGGTCAGCGTCATGGCCAGGGATTCCGGCACCATGTTGGCGTGGAAAACGCCGGTGGTGTTGGCGATATCGACGATACCGGCGCGCACCGCATTGCCAATTTCAAACGGCGGCATTGATTCGGGACCGCCCATGACCTGAATCTGTACCAAACCCTTGCCCTGCTCGTTCACGCTGTGCACAAACTGCTTGAAACGCTCGTTGAAGTAGGTGTCCTGGCCAAAAGCCGTGACCGCCTTGAGGGTAATTTCCTGCGCCTGGGCCAGCCAGGGCACACAGACCAGCAAACCACCGCATAACACTTTCTTGAAATGATTATTCATGGGGTTTCTCCAGTTAATTGATTGCACCATCGGGAAAACAGGGGGAGTCGTGTCTTACCTCATCAGATTGGGCAGCCCGGTTGCCAGCCAGGGCATCAGCAGAATACAGCCCAGTACCAGCAACTCGATCAGCAGGAATGGCACCGCCGAGGCATAGATCTGGGTCAGGCGAATGGACGGCGGCGCTACGCTTTGCATCACCATCAGCAGCAGGCCAAACGGCGGGGTCAGCAGACCCAGCTCCATGGCAATCAGCATCATGACGCCGAGCCAGACGGGATCGATGCCGGCGGCCGCGGCCAGCGGCATGAAGAACGGCAGGGTAATCATCATCATGCTGACCTGGTCGATGACACAGCCCATGATCAGAATCACCGCCAGCATGCCAACCACCAGCCAGAACGCCGACAGCTCGTATTCAGCGATCAGCGACAGCAGACCACCGGTGGCACCGGAAAAGCTCAGCTGCTGGGAAAAGGCCGTGGACGCCACCAGTACAAACAGAATGATCACCGAGATGCGGGCTGTTTCGATCAGCGCCCGGATCAGCTTGGCCTTCGTCAGCACGCCGTAGGCCAGGGTCGCCAGTACTGCCGCAAGGGCACCGATGGCCGCCGACTCCGTCGGCGATGCCCAGCCGGCCAGCATGCTGCCCACTACCGCAACAAAGATACCCAGCAGAGGCACCACATCCCGCAGAAACGGCCACCAGCGTTCCCAGCGTGTTTCGCGCACCTCATCGACGCTCTCGGACTCACGACTGTTGTTATGCAAACAGGAACGCACGATCACGAATCCAAGAAAGCCCAGCGCCATCAGCAGGCCTGGCACGATGCCACCGATCAGCAGACCGGAGATCGACACGCCGGCCAGGCTGCCCAGCATGACCGCCAGGGCAGAAGGCGGAATCAGCATGGCGATACCACCCACAGCCATAATGGGCCCCATGGCGACCGTGGGGTGATAGCCGCGCTTGAGCATTTCCGGCAGCAGGGAGCTGCCCATCATGGCCGTGTTGGCAATGGTGGAACCGGACAAGGCAGCAAACACGGTGCCGCCCAGAATCGAGACAATGGACAGCTGACCCGGCACCCTGGCAATCAGGCGCTCGATACTTGAGATCGCCCGATACGCCAGACCACTGTGAAACAGCACCTCCCCCATCATCACGAACAGCGGAATGGGCGTCAGGGAAAAGCTGGTGACCGACCCCACCGAATTGCGCACCAGCTGGCCAATACCCGCCTCACCGCCCATAAACAGCCAGGCACCGAGCAGGTTCACGCCCAGGAAAGCAAAGGCCACCGGCATGCCGATCAGCATCAAACCAAAGAGCGTGCCCAGCAACACCGTCAACGCCAGATACCAATCCATCAGTGCGCCTCCTTCTCGGCCGATACCGGGTTAAGCAGGCGGCGTACAAACTCCACCGTCAGCAGCACAAAACCCGCGATCATCGGCAGATTCAGCCACCACTGGGGAAACACCAGTACCTTGAACACCAGCCCGCCCTGGCGCGCCGTATCCAGTGTGA
>JBFGZM010000293.1:0-4927 GCA_041586815.1 Marinobacterium sp.
CGGGATCAGCGCCGCAGACGCGGCGCCAGCAGGGAGTCAAACAACAGTTGCAGTAAATGGAACAGGATACAGCTGATCACCGCCACGCCGGTCGGTGCTCCCAGCGCCACCAGTACGCTGACCGCCACCGGCAGGGTCTTTTGCGAGGCCGTGAGCATCAGCGCACTGCGCTCGCCCGCTTCCAGGCTCAGCAATCGCGCCGCCAGCATGCCCAGCAGCAACAGAAGCCCGTGCAGCGCGAACGCCAGCACGGCGATACCCGCCAGCGCGGGCAGGGCCAACTGATACAGCGCCTGCGCGCTGGCGGACAGCGTAATCCACACCGTAACGATCACACTGAGCGTCGGTACCACCCCGAGCCAGGGAGCCTGCACCACCGCCCCCAGCAGAGGCCGGATCAGCACGCCCAGCACAAAGGGCAGCAACACGATCTGCAGCAGCTTGAACAGCAGCGGCCAGGGAGACAGCTCGATGCTGCCGCCCACCAGAGTACTGAGCAGCAATGGAATACTGAGAATGCCGAGAAAGTTCAGTCCCAGGGTGATAAACAGTGCCCAGATCGCCTTGCCACCGGCCACCCGGGTCAGCACGATGCAGGACGACAGGGTCGGCGGCACCAGCGCTATCACCAGCAGGCCCAGGCCAAGACTGGCGTCCACCCCGCTGCCCTGTACGAGAAGCCAGCCCAGCAACGGCGACAGCAGCAGGTTGATCAGCACCGCCATAACGAAGGTAGCGCCAAAACGCGGCTCGAGCCTGAGGCCCGAGAGTTTGGTCTGCATGCCGTTGATCAGAAAGATCAGTGCCACCAGCAGCGCCGGCAGCCCCAGCTGATTCAGCGCCTCACCGGGCCCCGGCAGCAACAGGGCCGCGATGATGGCAATACAAAGCCCCAAAGGCAGAAACCAGGCGATGATCGAACTCCTTGCAGTCGCAAACAGGCAGGGTGGCAATGAACACCGCGAATTCCACCGGTGCTTTCAGATGACGCCATAGTTTAATGGAACTTGCAGCCTGATTACTCTATATCAAACAGCGATCCCCAGCCCTTGATTCGGCGAGTATCGGCCCCCGCCAGCTTCATGCCTTTCCAAAGCCCCGTGGCGATGCTGTCGTAAATCGGAATCTGCAATTCCTTTTCAAGCTGTGCCGCTACGCGGGTGCCCCTGAGGTTGGTACAGAAGATGGTGATGGCATCAGGCTTCTGCTCCGCGGCCACGGCACGCACCATCTCGGCGATGGTCTCCTCGCTGTATTCAGAGAAAGAGAAATTGCCCTTGTCTCCCAGATGGCGCTCCGCCACGCAGGTAAAACCGGCTTCGCGGTAGTTGGCGATGATCTTTTCCTGCACATCATCCAGATAGGGCGTCACCAGGGCGAAGTTTTTCACCCGGGTCTTGTAAAAGAGTTCATTGATCGCCAGCACCGATGTGCAGGCCGGGATTCCGGTTTCACCCTCCAGAACCTTGCACAGCGCCTCGTCATCCTGAAAGCCGCGCCAGCCTGATGAAGTGCCGCTCCAGGTAATGGACTGCACCCGCGCATCGGCCAGCAAACGCGCGGACTGCAAGAAAGGCTCGTTGTCGAACTGGCTCAGGGCCTGATCGCGCAGCGAGATCTCGGTCACCTTGAGGCGGCCAAAATGGGCACTGACATCCGGCACGCCGTGCAGCATCTCGGCGGTCAACGGCTCCAGTACGGTGTTGGACGAGGGCGTCAGCACGCCCAGCAAAGTCCGCTCTAGTGTCATGTTGGTATCCTTCTTTATATAGCTAGCCTGAGGGGCGCACCCGGCACCCCGGAAATTTGCATCACATCAATAACCCAGGGCGCGGGGCAGCGCGGTGACGATATCGGGGAAGAACCAGCACAGCGCCAGTACAACGTACTGCAGCACAATGAAGGGCCAGACCGATTTCAGCAGCTCACCGATGGAGATCTTGGAAATACCGCACATAACGAACAGCAGCACCCCCACCGGAGGCGTCATCATGCCCACCACCAGGTTCATGACAAACAGAAAGCCGAAATACAGCGGGTCGATACCATAGGCCAGGGCGATGGGCGCGAACAGCGGCGCCAGCATGATGTAGGCCGCATTCGACTCCAGGAACATGCCCACCACCAGCAACATGCCCATCACCAGCGCCAGGAAAACCATGGGATCGGCGGTAAAGCCCTGAATCAGTTGCGACAGGTGCAGCGGCAGCAAGTCCAGCGTGAACACAAAGGTCACCGGCTTGGCAAAGGCGATCAGCGCTCCCACCACGGCGGAGGTCACTGCAGCGCGGAACATGCAGCCCGGAATGGCAGCGATTTTCAGCTTGCGGGTGACGAACAGGCCTACCAGCAGGGAGTAGATCACGGCGATGGCCGCGCCCTCGGTAGCGGTGAAAACCCCGCCAACAATACCGCCGATCACCAGCACCGGCATCAGCAGAATCACCCCGGCACGGCGGCTCTGACGCAGTACATTGCGCCAGCAGAACGGCTCGCCTGTGGGTTCATAGCCACTGCGGTACGACATCCAGGTCGCCAGCCCCATCATGCCAACGGTCAGCATAATGCCCGGCACGACACCGGCCATGAAGAGCCCGCCCACCGATACGCTGGAGCCGGCCATCAGCGCATAGACGATCATCGCCGCACTGGGCGGAATGATCGGCCCCAGGTTCGATGCTGACGCCACCACGGCAGAACCGAAACCGTTGTCATAGTGCTTTCGCAACGACGGCATCATGGTGGTACCCAGCGCACTGGCACCGGCTACGGCAGCGCCGGTGACCGAAGCCAGACCGAGCCCGGAGAGGATCGTTACATGGGCCAGACCGCCCTGCACCCGGCCGACCACGGCGTTGGCGAAGTCGATTACGCGCTGCATGATCTGGCCGCCCACCATGAACTCGCCCGCCAGCATGAACAGCGGAATCGCCATCAGCGGAAAGGAGTCCACCGCATGCATCATGCTTTGCGGCATGAGCGCCAATTCGATATCACCGAAAACAAACGCGCCGAGTGCCGAAAAGCCCAGCGCAAAGGCCAGCGGCATCCCCAGCAGCGCCAGTACGAAAAAGATTCCAATGGAGACCAGAACCATTATTCATCCCCCCAGACGTGGGTGCCCTGCCAGACCAGGAACGCCAGGTGCAAAAAAGTGTGGGCCATGGAGATAATCACGGCGATATAAAAGGCCGATACGCTGAGTTCAACCGTGGGCATCATTTCACCCCAGGCCTCCTGCGCCACCAGTATCGCCTGCCACAGCACCAGCAGCATCAGCGCACCGCTGAGTGCCAGCATCAGCCGCATCAGGCCTTCCCGCAGACCCGCGCCAAACTGGTTGATCAGTATATCGATGCCCACGTGAATGCCTTTCTTGACGCCGTGGGGCAACGCCAGAAAGATCGACCAGACAAACGCCAGCCGGGAGATTTCGTCAGCCCAATCCAGCGAGTCGCCAAAGAAATAGCGCAGTACGACCTGCGCCGTTACCAGCCCCGTCATCAGGGTCATTGCCAGGGTAATCAGCCCATACGAGAGCCCGTCGGCAGCCTTGAGCAACTGCTGGTAGCGTCGAACCAGCGGGGAGGCCCCACTGGCCTCCGCCGCCGGGGCTCCGTCCAGAACCCGATTGCTCATTACTGCACTTCCGCCAGCACGGCATCAATCACGTCGCTGCCGATACGCTCTCTCAGCGCCTCGATCACCGGCGCGGTGCGCTCGCGCATTTGCTGACGCAGCTCGGGGGACACCGCTACCAGTTCCATGTTCGCCGCGACCAGCTTGTCCTTCGCGGCAGTGTCTTCCTCCTCGGCCTTGGCTCGCTGCCAGGCAACAGCTTCGCCCATGGCCTCACGCAGCGCCTGCTGCTCGGCGGGTTCCAGCTTGTCGAACTTTCGCTTGTTGGCCACCACCACGATGAAATCGAAGAAGTGCGAAGTATCGGTCAGGTAGGTCTGCACTTCGTTGAACTTCTTGGTTTCGATCACGCTGTAGGGGTTTTCCTGGCCATCAATCACGCCCTGCTGCAGCGCCGAGTACACCTCGTTAATACCCATGGAAACAGGGCTCGCACCCAGGGCGCGGAAGGTGGACAGGTGGGTTTCATTGGGCTGCAGACGAATCTTCAGGCCTTCGAAATCATCCAGGGTTCTGATCGGATGCTGGCTGTTGGTAACCTGTCGCGAACCCAGCTCCATGAAGCCCAGGACAACAAAGCCCTTGTCGGCGAGTTTCTTGTTCAAAAGATCTCCCACCGGGCCGTCGACGACCTTGAAAGCCACGTCACGATTCGCATAGACAAAGGGCAGGCTCACCGCTTCCAGCTCCGGCACGATGCGGGACAGGTAGGATGCCCCCACCCAGGTCATTTCCAGTACGCCGGAGCGTACCTGATCAATGTTTTCCTTGGCACCGCCCAGCTGCATGGCCGGGAACACATCCACCGTCAGCGCACCGCCGGACAGTTCAGGCAGACGCTGCTTGAACTGCTCCATCGCCACACTGCTGGAATGGGCGACAGCAAAATTGCCCGCCAGACGCAGATTTTTCTCTGCCATGGCGCTGGCGGAAAACAGGCTCGCCGCCAGCGCAGTGGCCAGGGTCGTGCGGACACAGGTCCGGGCCAGGGTATCCAGTCGCGATGAAGTCTTGTTGTTTCGCATCATGTTTCCTCTTGGTTTCCAAGCATATCGCCGCCGGCTACAGCACAAGGCAACAGCTCCATGCTTGCTGGGCATCGGAGCTGATCCGGTGCGCTAAGTCAGGCCGGCATCAGTGAATATATAATTATGAATTATTGATTCCAGATAATATATACACCAGCATTTGGGTAATGACAACCGCTGTGGACTTTTGCACCACCTGTCTGTCTCACCTGTCTTCTGCCTGCCCCGTCTCCCCCGCGCCACCCTGCGGTCGACTCTGC
>JBFGZM010000294.1:0-4924 GCA_041586815.1 Marinobacterium sp.
CATCCAGCTCCCGGGATTGAGCCTCCAGCGTGGCAGACAGCTCCTGCTGGCGCTGTGCCAGCTGCGCCATGCGGTTATCCAGTGGCATGACCTCTTCCAGCAGGCGGATTTCGGTGGTTTCGCGGTGGCGCTGCGCAGCCTCCAGAACCTCACGGGCCTGCTGCTGCTGCACTCGCCGGCTATCGAGCTGCTGGCGCGCCTGGGCCAACTGCTGTTCATCCCGTGCGCGGGCCTTGTCCAGCGCGCTCGCCTCGGCCAGATCCGACTGCCACTGCTGGTGCAGCGGCCGCAGGTCCAGCGCCGGCAGGCAGGCATCAAGCCTGGCAAGCGCCGGCGCTTGCGCGTCAAAGCGCTGTTCGACCCGGCGGTACTCCGACTGCCACTGCTGCTGTGCCTTGCGGGCCTCGTTCAGGGACTCAAGCCCCTGGATCTGCTGTTGCAGACGAACCTCATCCGCTTGCAGCGTGCCCTGCTGCGCTGCCAGCTCAACCTGTTCGGCTTCCAGTCCAGCGAGACTGGCCGCGTCCATCAGCGCCACTGCGCCAGCCCGGGCCTGTAGCACCTCCAGTGCCGCCTCTTCGCTGCGCTTGCGTTCAAACGCCAGGCGCGATATATCGCCATAAATCTCGGTGCCGGTGAGCTCTTCGAGCAGTTCGGCCCTTTCATTGGGACTGGCATTCAAAAAAGCTGCAAAGCCCCCCTGCGCCAGCATCATCGACTTGGTAAAACGCGCAAAATCCAGCCCTGTAAGTTCGCTCACCAGCGAGAGCTTTTCGCCAATGCGGGTGCTGAGTAGCTGACCATCGCCTTTGGCAAGCTCCACCTGCGGTGTCTGCAACTTGCCGTCCGGCTGATTGCGGGCCCGGCGCTGGGACCAGAAGGCGCGATAGGCTTCCCCCCGCACCTCGAACTCCACCTCGGCCAGGCAATCAGCAGTATGCCGCGTCATCAGCTCATTGCTGCCCATCGATACATTCAGGCGCGGCGTGGCGTGGTAGAGCGCCAGGCAGATCGCATCCAGCAGTGTGGTCTTGCCGGCCCCGGTGGGGCCGGTGATAGCGAAGAGGCCGTTGTCCCTGAACTCGGGTGCACGGAAATCCAGCTTCCATTCTCCCTTGAGGGAATTGATGTTTTTCAGCCTCAGACTCAGGATGCGCATGAGTTTGCCTCCTCGTCCTGCAGCTGTGTCAACAGTGACTCAAAAGCATCCGTCAGCCTTGCCTGGGCACCTTCATCCAGCGCCTCCTCCAGTGCCAGACGGCGCGCGAAAACCTCACGCACCGACAGTTCCTGCAGGGTTTCGCGACTGTCCCGTTCGAGCGCAACCGTGCCTGCGCTGCGCTGGCGGCGAATGCGCAGCACTTCCACCGGCAACCCCTCCACCAGCTGCTGCACCCTGGGCTGCAGGTCACTGAGGTAGTCATCCCCACACACTTCGACTTCGAGCCAGACCGGCGGGCCACCAGGGTCTGTACTCTCCGCGCCAAAATGCTGCTGCAACTGGGATTCGAGCGCGCTCAAAGACCCGCTGAGGCTTTGCATCGGCTGCCAGACTGGCACCGGTATGGGCTTGACCTCGGCCAGTTTGTCACCGTCAAAGTCGACCCGCAGTACCTGCTTGGTGCCCCGGCTTTCGTCAAAGCTCAGGGGAATGGGCGAGCCGCTGTAGCGGATATGGGACTCCCCGCCAACAGACTGTGCCCGATGCAGATGACCAAGCGCAATATAATCGGCCGGCGGAAAGGCGCCCGCCGGATAGGCTTCGAGGGTGCCGATATAGAGTTCTCGAACCGACTCCGACAGTTGACCACCGACGCAGGTGAGGTGCCCGGTGGCGATGATCGGCAGCCTGGCGCCCTGTTCAGCGCCAGGCGCGGGTCCCTGTTCCGCCTGCAGGGCATCCCGTTTACTACAGGCCGCTTCGTAGATAACGGTATAATGATGTCCGATAGCCTCACTCAGCGCCTGGCGCTTGTGCTGGGTGCTTTCTCCGGCATGACTTTCAATCAGATCGCGCGGGCGCAGATAAGGCACGGCGCAAAGCACCGCCCCCGGCCTGCCGTCACGCCGCTGCAGCACGACTACCTGATCCGCCGGGTCCACCGTGATGCCACCGACCACGGTCGTGCCCAGGCAGGCCAGCAGCTCGCGGGATTCGTGCAGCGTCGAGACAGAGTCATGGTTCCCGCCCAGGATCACCAGCTGACAGCCTGTCAGGCGCAGATCGGCAATGAACTGGTTGTACAGCCTTCGGGCATAACTGGGTGGCGTGCCGGTATCAAACAGATCGCCGGCGACAATGAGCGCATCCACCCGATGCTCCTGCACCTGCTCGATCAGCCAGGCCAGAAAGGCCCGATGCTCAGGCTCGCGACTCTTGCCCATGAAGTGCTGCCCAAGGTGCCAGTCAGAGCTGTGAAGTATTCGCATTGCGTTTCCTGATAAGAGCGCTGTGATTCTCGATTGCCGGACAGGGTTTTACGCGTCCACCGCCTTTAACGTGACGGTACCGAGCTGACGCATCTGCAGCATGATCCATTGACTGCGCTGCTGAACATAGGGGCTCGGCGGCTGCGCCCGATAACGGTAGGGATTGGGCAGTACCGCCGCCAGCCGTGCGGCCTGCAGATTCGACAACGCCCGTGCCGGGGTTCCAAAGTAATAGCGCCCCGCCGCTTCCACGCCGTAGATACCCGGGCCAAACTCAACGATATTCAGATACACTTCGAGAATCCGGCTCTTGTCCCAGAGCAGTTCCAGCAGCAGCGCAAACCAGGCCTCCAGTGCCTTGCGCACATAGCTGCGTCCGGACCACAGAAACAGATTTTTTGCGGTCTGCTGTGTCAGCGTACTGGCGCCGCGCACACTGCCGCCATCCAGATTGTG
The DNA here is from genome assembly GCA_041586815.1 of Marinobacterium sp. GTDB lineage: Bacteria > Pseudomonadota > Gammaproteobacteria > Pseudomonadales > Balneatricaceae > Marinobacterium_A. The sequence goes on from JBFGZM010000294.1 coordinate 2,887, forward strand.
ATCCAGCGCCCGCTTGATGGCCTTGAAATCGAAACCACTGTGTTCAGCAAAGCGCTGGTCTTCTGCTGCGATCACGGCCAGACGCATGGCCGGCGCGATACTCTGCGTCGTTACCCAGCGGTGTGCATATTCATCCGGATACCCCGAAGGCGGAAAAATTTCGCGCTGAATCAGCCAGGACCAGACCGGTGGGTTGACGACCTTGAGCAGCAATACCAGCAGCACGCTGAAACCGACCCAACCGGCAACCAGCCAGAGTGTCGCCTTTAACAAAGGACGCAGCAGATAACGTTTGATCAATGGCACAGCAAGTCCGGGTCAGCCTGTGGAGGGCTCTATTGTGCACAGGGAGGGAGGCAAGGTCGATGCATGTTTTGCACAATGGATGCGCCGAACAACAGACCGAAAAATGAAGGGAGGCAATCGAAGACGCCGGCGGACAGAGCGTCCGCCGGCGGGTGTTGCATCAGACGCCGGCCTGAGCCAGGTCACACAGCTCGCGCATGGCCACCGTAAAGATGGCGCTGTCGTTGCCGCTGCTGGCACGCAGTTCACTGAGCATCTGCTGCCACCGACCCAGTAACGAAGCCTGTCGCTCCAGCCAGCCCTCCACCAGTACCGCCGTATCGGCTTCCGCACTACCCTCGCTCAGCACATTGACCGTCAGTACCCGCATCTGGTTATTGAGGTCTTCGCGCAGACCATCGCGAGCCATGGACTGCCAGTGATTACCGACCTCAATGGCCCGCACCTGCTGGTCAAACCAGTGCAGATCAAGCCGCTGCGTCAGATCAAAGTACACTGCTGCAACCCGCTCCAGTGGCTGACCGGTTTGCGCCGCCGCCTCAATGACACTCAGCAATGCATAGAGACTGTCCGCCGAGGCAACATTGGCTGCGAGGGATTCAGGCACGCCTGCGTCCACCAGAGTAGTGCTGCGCTGCTGCCAGTCATGCAATGGTTCTCCCTGCAAGCGCTGGGCAATGGTGGGCCTGATCGCCCTGATACCCGGCTGGTAGCGCTCCACCGTGGCTGCCACCTCCAGGCTGCCACGCTGCTTGAGCAGGAACCAGTAGCTGGCACGGCGCACGAGGCGCATCAGGTCGAGCATCATTTCCTGCTGCAGCTGCGCCGGCACCTGGTTGTCCAGGGCTTCAATTTCGCGCCACAGGGGGTCGATATCGTAAAGCTCTCGGGCAATCACGTAGGCCGCGGCAATGGCCGCCTGGTCACGACCACTGGCCTGCTGCAAGTGCTGCACAAAAGTGATGCCCATGTGATTTACCAGGGTATTGGCAATCTGGGTGGCGATAATCTCCGAGCGCAGGCGATGGTTTTGCACCTGATCGGGGAAACGCTCAACCAGCTGGTCCGGGAACGCCGTGACGATGGCCCGGGACAAAAAGGGATCGTCAGTGATCCAGGAGCCCGTCAGTTTTTCTTTTAACTCGGCTTTGGTGTAGGAAATCAGTACCGACAGTTCCGGCCGGGTAAGCCCCAGATTCTGCGCCTTGCGCTCCTGCAGCACCTCGTCGGTCGGAATAAACTCCAGCGCTCGCACCAGGCGGCCGGAGGCCTCAAGCCGATGGATCAGGCGGATATAATCATCCAGCGACTGACACGAATGGTTTTTGGCGATACTGATGGCCAGCGCCTGGCTGTAGTTGTTCTTCAGAACCAGACGGGCAATATCGTCGGTCATTTCCCGCAGCATGGCATTGCGCTGCTTGACCGTCATGTCGCCGTTGGCGACCACTTCATTCACCAGAATCTTGATATTGACCTCATGGTCGGAGCAGTCCACACCACCGGCGTTATCGATAAAGTCGGTGTTGGAGGCGCCACCATGCAGGCAGTACTCAATCCGGCCGTGCTGGGTGAAACCAAGGTTGCCACCTTCCCCCAGCACCCGGCAGCGCAACTGCTTGCCATCGATGCGCAGTGCATCGTTGGCCTTGTCGCCCACATCAGCATGGCTCTCGTGGCTGGCCTTGACATAGGTACCGATGCCGCCATTCCAGATCAGGTCCACCTGGGC
>JBFGZM010000295.1:0-4908 GCA_041586815.1 Marinobacterium sp.
AAGTAAAGATGCACATGGTTTTACGAGTGATTGTTGATTGGCACCGGCCCCGCTTCTGCGGGGCCAACTCTTTGTGGCCCATGCTGGGCTGGAGGCTAAAGAGCCGTTATTCGTAATTGGTGATTGGTGATTGGTAGCGGGCATCAGGCTTGGCAGCGTTGACGTGCGTTCCACAACTTCGCGGCGGATGCCGGAATGCGCTTCGCTCACTTCCCACCTGCGGGTTGCTGGCTCTGGCGTTTGCCTCGCCCTTTTCTCCTGCTCCTTGCTCCGCACCTTTTTCCTTTCTCCTTGTACCTTTAACCTGCCCTTACCGCTCCAGCTGGTAGAAGATATCGGCGCCGCTGCCGGCGGTGCCGGTGTTGGATTCGAACGACCAGCGGTCGCTGAGCTTGTAGCGCAGCAGGAAGCTGGTGGCCGGCGACAACAGGCCCACGCCATATTTCACATAGAGCCTGGGCGACAGGTACTTGCCAATATAGAAGGAGGTATCGTCCAGTGTATCGCCGCCGCCCACGCCCACTTCATCCACGTTCAGCGCATCCGCCAGACGTTCACCCACGGCATTCCCGCCCTTGCGCCCCATGGCCAGCGCCAGCTTGACCAGCATTTCCTGCTCGCTGGCCGAGGTCGTACCCGGTGCCCGGCCCAGCACCAGGTAGGACAGAAGACTGGTGTCCGGCATCGAGGGTTCTGAAAACAGCGTCAGCTTGGGTACGCGCAGTGTGCCGGTCACCCGGGCACCGACGGTCACCTCGTCAACTTCGCGCTCAACGCGCATGTTGAGTCCGGGGTTATCCACAGGCCCGCCGGTATAGATGAAGCTGCCGCGGGAAATATTCAGTGTCTGGCCGTAGAGCTCATACTCGCCGCTGGCCACCCCGATATTGCCGGTGGCACGGGTGCCACGGCGGCTGTCTTCCTGCAGCACCAGCCCACCAGCCAGGCGACCATTGAAGCCAAAGGCATCCACCATCACCTTGTCACCCAGGGTTACCCGCAGGTTCAGATCCAGCGCCGGCCCCGCCACCTGGGCCTCACCCACGCCGGCGGCATTGACCACCACCGCATCGGAGGATACCGCCACGGCATTGCTCAGCTTGGGCGGCTTGATCAGGGCTTCCGGCACTTTCAGCTCACCGCCCACGGCAATGCGCCCCTCGGCCATCGTCACCTGCATGTCCGGGGAGATAAACACCTGGATTTCCGGTGTGCCCACGGCCTGGAAACGCTCGCCATTAATGCTGATCTTGCCGGTCTGGGCCAGGGGCTCGAACTCGCCGGAAAGTGTCAGGGTGCCACCACCCGAGGCCATGCTGCCGTCCAGCAGCAGATATTCGGGCCGGGCCGGGTCATCCCGCAGTCGCACGCTCAGATCCGCCAGTGCGATGCCTGCGGCGGGCAACTCGATGTTACCGCCATCAAGATTCAACTCACCACGGATACGCGGTGCAGCCAGAGTGCCACCCAGTGCCAGATCACCCTTCACCCGGCCACTGCGCACCTTCATGTCCGGCACCAGCAGGGAGAGAAATTTGAGATCCTCGATCGCCAGGCCAACCTGGCCCTGAACACGACCGGCACCGGCCAAGTCATCCACTGTTACCGAACCCTGGACGCGGCCATCCACCTCATCCATCAGCAAATTCAAATTCAGCTCCGCCTTTTTGTCGCTGCCGCTGGCACTGGCGCGGGCATCGGTAAAGCTCAGTTTGAGGCCTTCGTCTGGCAGCGTCAGGCGCGCCTGCTCCAGCGATACCTGTGCCTCGTAGGCCAGCGCCCCCTTGGCAGACAGACTGCCGGAGGCATCCGCACTGACCTTGCCGGCGATCTCGGTGGTAGCGGGCAGCCAGGGGCCCAGCAGGCTGAGCGGCAATTCACGCAGAGTGACATTACCCTGACTTTTGCCCTGGGCCTGCCATTGGCCATCAAGACACAGAAGACCCGCACCACTGCTGGCCGCAAGGCAAAGCGACTCGGTGTTGGCCCTGCTGGCCGCCAGCTGCAGCGGCGCCGGTGCCTGCAAACGCCAGGTACCGGCTTCGGGCTGGGTGATGTCCAGGGTCGACAACATGCCACGCCACTGCTGCTGATCATCCAGAGCACCCTTGAGCGCGAGGCTCAGCTTGGCCGCTTTTGCATCGATATCCAGCGCCAGGCTGTGATCGTTCTGCACACCACTGCCCTGCAGGCTGAGGCTCTGCACCGCCTGACCTGCCAGCATCAATTCCTCGGCCTTGAGGTCAATTTTGGCCGGCACTTTCCAGCCCATATCAACCGCCACCGTGCCTCCGATCTGCTTGAGCCGGTACTCGCCAAAGCGCAACTCGGTCGCGCCGATACTGGCATCGATACGCGGCGCCTGGGTCGTGCCGCCCAGGGTACCGGCTGCCTTGATGGCGCCCGCCGCCTGGGGCAACAGTGCCGCGAGGTCGCTGGCCAGCAGCTGCCAGTCCAGCGCCAGTTTTTCCGCCACCTGTCCCTGTACGTTCAGCCGGGCATTACCCCAGCCCAGTTCAAGCTCGCGAATATCCAGCGCCGTACCTTTGACCTTCACCTGTCCGGCCCCACTGAGTGGCTGGTCCCGCAGGCTGCCCGAAAACGCGGCGATATCCAGCTGCACACGGGGTTCGCCATCCACCAGCTGACCCTGGGTGTTCAGGGTCAGCCCAACCGCCCCCTTCCAGTCGGGCCATTGCAGCCCCGGATTGATCTTGTCGGCGCGCACCTGCAGATCCCACACAGGCTGAGGTGTCCAGCCGGCGCTGCCTTCGAGCACCAGCTGACCGCCCAGGGTATCGAGGGTCAGCGCCAGTGCCGGCATCCGTTCCAGGTTGCCCTGGCCGGTGAGGGCCACATCGGTGGCCGGCAATCCTTCACCATTCAGACTGCCATCCAGTTTGAGACGATAATCACTCAGCGGGCCGGTGACACTCAGTGCGCCTCTGTCACTGGCAAACTGCGGCGGCAACTGTTGTGATAATGGATAGCGCAGCCCCGTCCAGCGCAGTGCCAGATCCAGCTGCGGCGTCCCTTGCAGCTCCAGCACCTGGCCTGACAGGTTCAGATCCGTGCCGCTTTGTGGCACCTGTATTCGAGCGTGGGTCAGGTTCACGTGCTCCAGGGTGGTCTCCAGGCTGCTGTCCAGCGTCAGAGGGCCCACATCCGGCAGGCTGCCCGCCAGGCCAATATCGCCCTTGGCGGACGCCAAATCACCGCTCAGGTTCAGCCTGCCGCTGAACGCATGTCCCGCCAGATCCGCCGCAAAGGGCGCCGGATCAAACCGGGCCAGATCCAGCGCCAACTGCCAGTCGAGCTCACCCAGCGGGCGGGCAACCTTTGCCACCAGTGCCGCCTCGGCCAACCCCTGAAGCTGCTGCTCCAGCGTCAGCAGGGCACTATCGCCCAGCAGCTCGCCCACCAAGGTGCCGCTACCGCTGATCTGGCCACGCTCGGGAATCGGCGCGCTCCAGTCCAGCGTCAGTGCCAGCGGGTAATTGCCTGCAGCGGCCAGTTCACCGCTCAGGTTCAGCTCGGCCAGGGGCGACTTGAAACTGAAACGATCCAGTATCACCCGCTCCTGCTCGCTGTGAGCACCGAACACCACGGACTCCACCAGGATCGGCTCCCCCCCGGCGGGATGAATGCGCAGGGCACGCCCGTAGATTTCCCCCACCTGAATGGCCAGCGGCAGCTGGACCGACTCTGGCAGGGCCAGCGGGCCAGCAGGCTCAGGCGGTACGTCCTCGTCCACCGGCGTCGGCAACCACACATCCAGCTCCTCCACACCCAGGCGCTGCAGCTCGACCCGCCCGCTCAGCAGAGCCGCCGGTCGCCAGGCAAACTCGATACGGCCGGCCTCAACACGCAGCTCGTCCAGCATATAGTTCAACTCCTGGATATCAAGCTGGCGCAGCAGGGCACCGTTCAGCGAGCGGTAACTCAGCTGGCCCGGGATCAACGGCTGTAACTGGTTAAACAGGATACGGGTGCCCTTTTCGGTCAGGCCAATAGCGGCAACGCCCGCCACCAGCAGCAACACCAGCACCAGCAGGCCCAACAGAATTCGCAGCGTCCAGCGCTTCATAGATCAGGCCCCAGGGTGAAATGAATTCGAAAGCCTGATTCTTCCAGCGGTTTGGCCAGATCCAGCCGCACGGGGCCGATCGGCGACTGCCAGCGCACGCCAATACCGGCACCGCTCTTCAGCGGTTCCGAAAGGGAATCCAGCGAATTGCCGGCGTCAAAAAACGCCGCCACTCGCCAGCTCTCGGTCACGAGATAATCCACCTCGGCACTGCCCACCAGCAGATAACGCCCGCCGACGACATCGCCATTGCTGCCCTCCGGTCCCAACTCTTTGTAATCGTACCCACGCACACTGTTGTCGCCCCCGGCAAAGAAACGATGTGACGAGGGCATCAGGTCAAAGTCATCCATGACGGTCGCGCCGACTTCTGCACGGGTAAGCAGTCGGGTACGGTTACCCAGCGTCAGCACATGCTTACCCTTGACCTGGGCCTGCACAAAATCCGCCTCGGACAACAGCATCTCGCTAGCGGCATCCAGTTCGAACGAAAGGCGGTAGCCCCGGGACGGGTTGAGCGGATTGTCGGTATTGGTGGTGGACCAGCTCATCCCGGGGATCAGGAAACTGGTATTTCTGGTTTCATCATCCAGGGTAAAGCGTTCCTGCTCCCAGTCGATGGACAGCAGGCGCTGCCAGGGGCCGAGCTGCTTCTGCCAGAGGACACCCAGTGTAATGCTTTCACTGTCGGTGGTGTCGGTCAGCTCTGTTTCCCAGGCCAGGCGCGCACTGTAGCGGTCGGATTGTGGCTTCTGGCCGGGAATGTTGTATTGCACCGCCGCGGTGGACTCCACTTCTGACAACTGCAGCGCACCGGTGTA
>JBFGZM010000296.1:0-4895 GCA_041586815.1 Marinobacterium sp.
CTGCCGGAACCGGGCAAGACGGAGTTTCTCAAAGGTCTGGTTGAGGATGCCTGCAGCAAGGGCGCCACTATTCTGAACAAAGGCGGTGGTGAAACCCAGGAGACCTTCTTCAATCCGGCGCTGCTGTACCCGGTCACCGCCCAGATGCGGGTCTACCACGAAGAACAGTTTGGCCCCGTCATTCCGGTGGTACCCTACGACGACCTGTCCGAGGTGATCGACTATGTGCGCAGCTCCAATTTTGGTCAGCAACTGAGCCTGTTCGGCCGCGATCCACAGCAGATGGCGCGCATGGTGGATGCCTGCGTCAACCAGGTCGGGCGCATCAACCTCAATGCCCAGTGTCAGCGCGGGCCCGATTCCTACCCGTTTAACGGCCGCAAGGACTCGGCCGAAGGCACCCTGTCGGTGGCCGATGCCCTGCGGGTCTTCTCCATCCGCACCCTGGTGGCCGCCAAGGATACCGTCGAGAGCAAAGCGCTGATCGGCAGCATCATCCACAACCGCGACTCCAGCTTCCTGTCGACCGACTATATCTTCTGATACACCGGCATGGCTGCCAAAGCGCTGACGGCAACCCCGCAGGCATAAAAGCCTGCGGGGTCCTGCTACACAGCCCTACCCTTACCTCTCCTCATCTCACACTCCACAACAGTATTTCGGCCAGGCCAGCCTGCGCTGCCTCGCCCCTGCTGTTTGCACCGTCCTGATTCAAATCCGCAACCACGTGCGCTTCCATGACGCACCCAGCCCTGCTGGCCTGCGCTCAGGATTGCGTGATGCCTCGGCTAATGGCACTGAAAGCGCAACCTAAGCCTCGGAAATTTAACGGGTTTACAAATCTACATTAAAAAACTTGTTTAGTTGGACAGGTTTTTGCTTATCCAAGGCAGACCGACCATTACCCAGGGTTTCATGGAGATACCTATGCCTGCCCCCGATACCACACCCAATGACCTGCTCTATTCACTGGACGCTACGCCTGGCGTAAGCCAGTCGACCTTCGCAGCCGTGGCCCATGTGCTGGCGAGTTTCGTTGGCATTATTACCCCCACCCTGATCATCGGCGGCGTACTGGGCCTGGGTGAACACATTCCCTACCTCATCAGCATGGCGCTGTTTGTATCCGGTGTCGGCACCCTGATACAGGCCTGGCGTCCGCTGGGCATCGGCGCCGGCATGATCTGCGTGCAGGGCACCAGCTTCGCCTTCCTGAGCTCTGTGCTGGCGGCGGGCTTTATCGCCAAGGCAAAGGGGGGCGGGCCGGAGGAAGTTCTGTCGCTGATTCTGGGCGTGTGCTTCTTCGGCGCCTTTGTCGAGATCATACTGAGCCAGTTTCTGCATCGTCTGAAAAGGATCATCACGCCGCTGGTGACCGGCATCGTCATCACCATTATCGGCATCAGCCTGATCAAGGTCGGCATGACGGATCTGGCCGGCGGCGTCAACGCGCCGGACTTCGGTAGCCCTGCCAACCTCGCGCTCGGCGGCGTGGTGCTGTTGTGCATTATCGCGCTGAACTTTTCCGCCAACCCCTGGCTGCGGCTGTCCTCCATCATCATCGGTCTGCTGCTGGGCTTCGTGATTGCGATATTTATGGGCAAGGTCAGCTTCGCCAGCCTCGCCAACCTGCCCTTTATGAGCCTGCCGATGCCGCTGCGCTATGGCTTCTCGTTTGACTGGAGCGCCTTTGCGCCCATTGCCTTGATCTACCTGATCACCGCCATCGAATCCACCGGCGACCTCACCGCCAACTGCATTATTTCCAAACAGCCCATCCGTGGCGAGAGCTACATCAAGCGTATTCGCGGCGGCGTACTGGCCGATGGCCTTAACTCCATGCTGGCAGCCCTGTTCAATACCTTCCCCAACACCACCTTCAGCCAGAATAACGGTGTTATCCAGCTCACCGGCGTAGCCAGCCGCCATGTGGGCGGCTATATCGCCGTCATGCTGATGCTGCTGGGTCTCTTCCCGGTTATTGGTGGCGTGCTGCAGCAGATACCCAAGCCGGTGCTCGGCGGCGCCACCCTGGTGATGTTTGGCACCGTTGCGGCAGCGGGCGTGAAGATACTCGCCAACGAAACGCTCGACCGACGCAAACTGCTTATTCTGGCCGTATCCTTTGGACTGGGCCTTGGCGTCATGACCCCCGATCTGCTGAGCCAGATGCCCAAAATGGTACAGAGTATCTTTGGCTCGCCCATCACCACCGGTGGCCTGGCAGCCATCGTGCTGAGCCTGCTATTGCCCGCCCCAGCCCACCAGACCGCAGGCGATACTGAGACAGTCCCCGCAGAGCCGAGCGAGGCCGCGGCGGCGCCTGACACTGCAAGCGCCAGCCTGCTGGAGCCCAGCCCGGCCAACCCGCTCAAATAAAACGCCCAGCACTGCGTACAGCGCAAGCCTTGAACCCAGAGCGGTACGGTTGACCCAGGCCGCTCTGGAATTCCTGAAAAATCCGAATCAGACGTCGATCCCGCCCATCGGTGACTCGCGCAGGCCAGCAACCGGGTTCAAGATCGACGTCAATATGCGACACTATCCGCACCCTGACCAAGAATCAGGCCACAGCGCCTGCCGGCAGTCGATGGCTAAAACCGATGCAGCGCTCAAAATAGCTGTAACAGGACGGATCAGTGATTTCAAAATTACCGCGCTGGATTGAATTTGGGGCCTTTACCCTGGCCTTGCTTGCGGGCATTGTTAACGCGGTCGGGCTGCTGGGCTTTGCGCACCAGTCCATTTCACACCTGTCAGGAACCGCAACGCTGCTGGGTGCAGAACTGGCCGGGCTATCAAACAGCAGCCTGCACCTTGCGGCAATATTGGTGAGTTTTATGCTCGGCGCGGCGCTGTCGGGATTCCTGATATCAAGCCCGTCCCTGAAGCTCGGCAGGCACTATGATTCGCTGCTATTTATCGAGGGCGCCTTTTTGCTGGCGGCGATCTATTTCCTCAACCAGGGGTCGGTACTCGGGCACTACCTGGCCTCGGCCGCCTGCGGTATGCAGAATGCCCTGGCAACAACGTACAGCGGTGCCATTATCCGCACCACCCACATTACCGGGATCGTGACGGATCTGGGTATCATGCTCGGTGCCACGCTGCGAGGAGAACGCTTTGACCGACGCAAGGCCCTGCTGCTGATACTGATCACTGCGGGCTTTATCGCCGGCGGCCTGGTGGGTGCACTGCTGTATGGCCTGTTGCAGTTTTATGCCCTGGCGGCGCCTGCGCTGATCTGCTTTGCACTGGCGCTGGTCTATCACCTCTATGTGATCCGAAAAACCGGCTGAGCAGCAGGTCCTGCTGGCAGAAAGCCGGTTGGGACGCCGCGTTTGGCGTTGCCGCTGACTGGGCTATCGATGCCCATGTCCGGGAATTTCCAGCAGGGTGACGCGACGAAGCGAGGGAACCTACCGGTAAATCCCCCGCTCCCGCGCGCAGCGGGCTTCATCAGGGTCGGTGATACACTCGATCGCCTCAATCTGCTGAATATAGGCTTGCGAAAAGCCGTGCTCCCTGGCACCTGTCAGTACGTGTTCCCGGTACCAGTCAAAGGGCCGCAGTGCGGCATCAATACGGGTTGCACGGTAGGTAAAGGCGGTCACTGTCGTGCCGTCATCAAGCCGCACCAGGATGTCCCTGGCCTCATAGCCACAATGCAGGCCCTCAAAGCGATCGAGCCTGGCTCTGTCAGGCCCGGATAGTTCGAATAACACCCCGAACACGCAGTGCCGGATATCGCCGGTTTCAAAAGCGTCACACTTGGCCGACCCGTCCGTATGACTGACCTTGTGAAATCGCAGCTGGTGCCCATCAAGCATCCCGACACCGACCTTGTGCACGGCGGATATCCGGGCCTGAAGTCGTCTGGCTGACAGGTTCGATCCGTAGGAAAAATACAACATGGCAACTCTCGCACTCACCGGCCCCGGAGAATCTCCCCTGTGCCAGACCAAAACGGCGTTACTTGAAGCGGGATCTGGCCGCGCGCATGGCATCGGCGAGCGAGTCCCAGGCGTTTTCAGCACCGGCTTTCAAATCTTCCCAGGCAGTATCGCTGGCCTGTCTGATTTCAGTCAGCTTCTCCTGCGCCCGGTGCTGGCGCTCACGCAGCTCCTCGATTTGCTTGAAGTATTCAAGCTGCGCATCGGCCTTCGCCTTGTCTGCCTGCGCCTTGAGTTTCTTTATGTCAGCATCCCATTCATCGAGCTGGGCCTGCATTTTTTTCTCATAGGCATCTTTCATAGTCACGACCAGTCTCCTTTTTCGGATGGGTGCGGGCGACCGTCGAACCGAAATGGAATGCCCTGCCAGGCTCGTTCTAATCTGAACGGGCAGGCTGGAACCCTCCTGACAGTGATGCAGGCGCCCTGTAATCAAGGATAGTGTATTCATGGCCCCGCGGGCGGCAGCGAAAGACAGCACGCAACAATGGCGCCCGCACTCATCAGCTTTTGCCCGAAGGCAAGCTGTCGTACAGGGCCTGCACCGCCTCAGGCCCGTAAATCCGCTCCAGCCGCCGGACGGTGAAATGCCCGCGGGCAATATCCTGAAAATGACCGATAAACAGTGTGTTGATCAGCGCGCCTCCCGCCGCGCCGATAATGGGGACGGCCTGTGCCGCGGCTTTTTGCGTCACCGGAATGCTGAATCGCGCAGCAATCTGGGTAATGAGCCTGACCAGAGCCGGCGCGGCTTCCTTTACCGCCCCCCTGGATGCCACATGGCGTGTCGCCTCGGTAATGGCGGACGCCAGCGCGGCCCTGATACCGAAGTACCCCGACTCTGCGGCATCATCCTGGTCACTGGTACCACCGAGTGCAAACACCTCCAGGCAGGCAAGCCGGGACTCCTCGCGCTGCAGGTTTTCGCCCTCGCCGCGCGCA